>CAVHKV010000050.1:0-4938 GCA_963636635.1 uncultured Bacteroidales bacterium | reverse complement strand
ATGACGACGTGCTCCACCGTCTGATGGACAGCGACGACATGGTCGCGCGCTTTGCGGGCAAGTTCCTGGACGACCCGAGCATGAACCAGCTGAACGGCGCCCTTGCGGCCGGCGACGTCGAGGCGGCCTTCCGCGGCGCCCACACCCTCAAGGGCGTGGCCCAGAACCTGGGCCTTTCCAACCTCTACGAGCCTGCCTCCACGCTCACCGAGTCCCTGCGCGCCGGCTCGCTCGATGGCGCCGATGGGCTCGTCGCCCCCGTCCGCGAGCAGTACGAGGCCACCGTCGCCGCCCTCAAGAGCGCGCTGTAGGCCGCTGGCCGCTATTGCTTGCCGCTAGGCGGTTGCTTTGACTTATTGCCGAGCCGCGCGGGCGCGATGTGTCGCTCCTGCGCGGCTCGGTGCTTTAGCTGGGCTTTATTGCGCTTACGCTGGGCTTTATTGCACCCGTGCTGGGCTTGGCCGCTGCGCCTGGTGCCTAGCGTCGCCCGTCTCGGCGCTCGCCTGCCGCAAGTCCTTGCTAGTCGACGATCCCAAAGTGGCGCAGGGCGTTGGCGATGCCGTCCTCGTCGATGTCGGTGGTGACGTAGTCGGCCGCCTGCTTGGTGGCCTCGGTGGCGTTGCCCATGGCCACGCCAATCTCAACAAACTCGAGCATGGAGATGTCGTTCTCGCCGTCGCCGAAGGCCATGGTCTGGCTGCGGGGGATTCCTTCCGCCTCGAGAAACTTGGCGATGCCCACGTCCTTGCCGCCGCCCTTGGGCACGATGTCGATGCCGCTCGCGTGCCACGAGGTGACGTCGCACTCCTCGAGGATGCTGGTGAGCAGCTCGCGCTTCTCGTCGTCCACAAAGGCGCAGAGCTGGAATATCGCCTGGCCGCTGTCCTCAAACTCGCGCGGCTCGGGCAGGATGCAGCTGCCGTCGTCAACGGCGCCCTGGGCGAGTGAGTCGATGTAGTTCATGTACTTGTCGTCCTCGGTGAGGATGAGGAAGGGGATCTTCTCGGCCTTGAAGGCCATGGCGAGGATCTTGGCCTCGTCGGCCTTGATGGGCGTGCCGGCGATGAGGTGCATGGTGTTGTCGAGGACCATCTGGCCGTTGAGGGCCAGGTAGCCGTCAAAGTCCATGTTCGCCGTGGGGAGCTTCTTGAGGTCCACCTTGTGGCGGCCGGTGGCGATGACGGTCTTGATGCCGGCGGCGCGCGCCTGGGCCAGGGCCTCGCGGGCGCTGGCGGGGATGGTGCGCGTGGCGTGCGAGTACAGCGTGCCGTCCACGTCGAGGAATATGACCTTGATGTTGTGGGGATTGCTGCTCATGGCGCCTCCGTGGGAGTCCCTCATTTCGGATAGTCTAGCGCTTGCGTCTCCGCTCCAAAACCGCCGATATGCTGCTACCCTAGGCTGCGGAAAGGAGACGGCATGTGCGAGACGGTTGAGGAGCTTGAGCTACCCTGCGGCCTTGAGCTGCGGCGCATTGACGGCCGGCTGGCCCTTGTGGGAGACGGCATGGAGCTTGCGGCGGACTTTCGCGAGCTGCTGCCCCGCATCCGGCACGACCGTCTCGGCCGGGAGCTGCTTGTGAAGGCCGCGCGCATAAAAGGCCAGGCAGAGGTTATCGTCTTTGACGCCACGGCCGGCCTGGGAGAGGATTCGCTGCTGCTGGCCGCCGCCGGCTTCACGGTGACGATGTGCGAGAGCGACCCGGTGATTGCGGCCCTCTTGGCCGACGCCCTCGGGCGCGCCGCCGGGGACGCTGACCTGGCTGGCGTCGTGGCGCGCATGCATCTCGTGCGGGGCGACAGCACCGAGCTGCTGCCCGCCTTGGACGAGCCCGTTGACGTGGTCTACCTCGACCCGATGTTTCCCGCGCGCACCAAGAGCGCCGCGGTGAAGAAGAAGTTCCAGCTGCTGCACAAGCTCGAGACGCCCTGCGCCAACGAATCCCAGCTCATGGATGCCGCACTTGCCGCCGGCCCGCGCAAGGTCGTGGTGAAGCGCCCCATCAAGGCCCCCGTCCTCGCCGGCGTTCGCCCAAGCCACGCCATAGCCGGCAAGGCCGTCCGCTACGACGTCATCGTCCCCATCCGGGGGTAGGGCGGACGGCTCAGGACAAAATTGTCCAAATCTTGTCCAATGGGTGTTTGATTCCTGTTAGGGCGCGTAGGGACTTTCTCAGATTCGTGGCTTGCGCGCTCGTTTCCGCCCGTACTCTCTGCTGCACGTAGGGTGTCGGCAAGGAGGGAACATGGCGGGCAAGTTCAGGAATCTGTGGGTGAGCGCGGGCGATTCGGGCGGCATCCAGTCGCTGGTGGAGAAGGACATCTGCTGGGTCTTTGACCAATGGGCCAGCCACGACGCCCCCTACTACGAGGAATCGGCCGAGCTGTTCTCCGAGCTGGTGAGGCCGCAGGCGTGCTACAAGCTGAGGCCCTCCTCGGCCGACCTCGTGGAGATGAACCTCGCCTATACCGAGTGGTTCCTCTTTGAGTTCCCGCTCCTGCGCGGCATGACGCCGCTGGAGCTCAGCGCTGGCGAGACCGGCGCTTGGGAAGAGGAGAGCTCGAATGACCGTGCGATTCGGCTCTCGCAGGTGGCGGATACGCAGCGCTTCTCGCAGTTCTGCATCAGCGGCGCGGGCGAGAGGGGCGCCGTGAGGCTCGTGGACGTCATCCGGGACGAGGAGATTGAGCTAAACAAGCCCGAGCTCGCCCAGAACGCGAATTGGTGCCGTGGCATATTTGGCCTGCGCGTGGCAAAGGTCGACGGCACCTGGGTGCTCGTGGGAAAGAACTGCTTCTGCGACCGCGCGCCCTACCAGGACAGAAGCCGCGCCTTCCTCCCAACGCCGCTGCGCAGCGCCAGCAGTACCGGCAGCCTTTACCTCGACCTCCTCAGGGAGACCATCGGCCTCGACGGCCTCTACGCCAGCGACGCAAAGATCGTGGCCTAATGGACGGCGTGGCCATGACGCCGGGGTTTGCATGGCGTGGCATAATTATCCCACGGCTATATCGTGGGAAGGAAACGGCCATGACGAGAAACGTCCCCATTCGCACACTCAAAGACACGACCGGCTTCCTTGCCATGGTGCAAGAGGAGCCCGAGCCCATTGTCGTCACCAAGAATGGCGAGGAGGCCTTCGTGGCGATGAAGCCGAGCGATTACGACAGGCTCCGCAAGGAGGGCGTTCGCGCCGAGCTACTGAGCATGCTGACTCAGGACGATGAGGACATCGCCAACGGCAACTACATCGATGGCGAGCTTGTTCTGGCGGAGGTCGATGAGGAAATCCAAAAGCTGGAGGTGCTTGTCGATGCTCAAACTGGAGGTGTCTAAGCAGGCTCGCTTTGATTTGAGGTCAACCTACTATTACATGCTCAAGGTGGGCGAGAACCCCAAGGCTGCCCAGGCATTTCTTAAGGAGTTCAAGCGGCAGACTCGGATGGTGATGGCGTTTCCCGAGATGAGGGCCTTGTGCGGAGAACCCGCCCTGGCGGCAAGGGGCGTGCGAGCGTTTCCCGTGACGGACAGCTACTTGGCCCTATATCGCGTGGTTGGTAACAAGGTTTACGTGTGGCGCATCTTTCACCGAGGCTGCGACTATGCCAAACTTGCCCTTGTTGATTTGGGAAACGATTGGGCTGCCGGCAGCTAGCGCCGCGGCCGTACGGAAGGGAAGACCATGGTTAAGGACATCGTGAAGGACGAGGAGTTCCTCTCCAAGCCGGCCGAGGCCGCCACGCCCGAGGACGCCGAGGTTGGGCAGGACCTGCTCGACACCCTCGCCTCGCTTGATGATTGCGCCGGCCTCGCCGCCAACCAGATCGGTTCCACCAAGGCCGTCATCGCCTTCCTGGGCGCCAACGGCCCGCAGGTGATGTACAACCCCAAGCTCGCCCAGACCATGGCGCCGTACAAGGCCAGCGAGGGCTGCCTCTCGCTCGAGCGCGACACCGAGGTTCGCCGCTTCCAGCTCATCCGCGTCCAGTTTGACGCCCTGGTGAACGGCAAGTTCGAGTCTCGCACGCGCAAGCTCTCCGGCTGGGTTGCCGAGGTCGTGCAGCACTGCATCGACCACTGCAACGGCAAGCTGGTGTAGCAGCCACTTTCCAAAGGCAAGGAAATTGAACGGCCGCCGGGCACATCGCTTGGCGGCCGTCTTTCGTATCGCTGGGTTTGCCGGAAAACTTGTTCCGGCCGTTTGCGAGACGAGGCCGAGGTAAGCGCGCCTTACGCCAACTGGGATTTGTTGGGAAATTGGCTAATCCGCCTAGACAGGCGAGAGCGCGTCAAAAGCAAGGCGCGCCTCATCGCTAGAGCGAGGCGGGCGGGGCGGGCAGAGCGCCATCGGCCTAAAGGGGCACGAGAAGTTCAAAATCGTAGGCAAAGTTCAATTTTGTTTTGCTATAGTGCTTGAAAATTGAACTCGCAGACACCTCTTGTGGCCTTGGAGTTCAATTTTCAAACGAAATTGAACCTACGGAGATCACATGGCCTCTTCCACATTCTCAGAGCGGCTTGTGCAGTCCATGGAGACGGCCGGCGTCAAGCAGGCCGACCTTGTGCGCCTGGCCGCCGAGCGTGGCCAGAAGCTGGGAAAGAGCCAGGTCAGCCAGTATGTGAGCGGCAAGGTCGTCCCGCGCAAGGACGTCCTTTCCCTGCTCGCGAGCCTGCTGGAGGTCAGCCCGGAGTGGCTTTCCGGCCACAGCGAGGACGGCGGCCCGGTCGGTCAGGCCACGAGTGACCATGCGGTTCCCACCTCGGGCAAAGATATCTCCCCGGCTGCGAAGGCTGCCGGCGCGGGCCCGGCGGACGGCGCCCCGGCTCTTGCTGGCTCAGCCTCGCCTTCCACGGGCGACGGCCCGGCCACCGCCACTTCGGTCCCTTCCGCGGATTCCCCGCTTGTGTGCGAGGACGACACCCGCGGCGGCGTCACGG
>CAVHKV010000049.1:11797-31176 GCA_963636635.1 uncultured Bacteroidales bacterium | reverse complement strand
AAAATGCGCCCGGGACCAGTGGAAGGGGGAACTGGTCCCGGGCGCGGGAGGCGGCCCGTTTGACGGGTTTTGGGCCGCGATGTGCGCTGTTCGGTCGGCTATTGCCCAAGGTCCCGTGGAAGGTCAGGACCCAGGCGCGACCACTTGCGCAGGGTGCTTAGTGGGTGAGGTCCTGGTACATCTCCCAGGCCTCAACGTCGGTCATGCCCTCGTGCACGATCTTGTTGACGCACTTGGCCATCTCGATGGGGTGCGGCGACTGGAAGATGTTGCGGCCCATGTCGACGCCGTTGGCACCCTTGCGGATGACGTCGTAGGCGAGGTGCAGGGCGTCCTTCTCGGCGAGCTTCTTGCCGCCGGCGACCACGATGGGCACGGGGCAGGCAGCCACGACCTCCTCGAAGTTCTCGCAGTCGTAGGTCTTCACAATCTGGACGCCCATCTCGGCGATGATGCGGGTGGCCAGCTTGAAGAACTTGTCAGTGCGCTCCATGTCCTTGCCCACGGCGCAGACGCCCAGCGTCGGGATGCTGTAGCGCATGCCGGCGTTGATGATCTGGCTGAGGTTCTCAATGGAGGAGAGCTGGCCGTCGGCGCCGATGAAGACCTGGGAGGCCATGCAGTCGGCGTTCATGCGGATGGCGTCCTCGATGTCCACGGCGACGATCTCGTGGGAGAGGTCGGCCTGGAGCATGGAGGAGCCGGAGGTGGTGCGCAGGGCAACGGCCTTCACAATCTCAGGAGCGGCGCAGGTGCGAATGGCGCCGCGGGTGCCCATGAAGCAGTCAACGTAGGGGGCGAGCTCGGGCAGCAGCAGGTCGAGGCGCTCGAGGCCCGAGGTGGAGCCCATGAAGTAGCCGTGGTCGAAGGCGAACATCACGGTGTTGCCGCTCTTGGGGTTAAAGATGTTGGAGAGGTGCTTCTTCATGCCCCAGTCGAGGCTGTTGGCGCCCTTGACGTAGAAGCCCTTGTTGTTGGCAAACGGCTCGTCGACGTGGTAGTCGTGAGCGACCTTGAGACCATCGAGATCAGCCATGGATGAAATCCTTTCCTTAAAAGACCTGCCCCAACGTTTGCCGGGGCCACCAGCATGGTAACGAGGTTGGCAGATGCAATGGGCCAAAGGCTGGCCCGGCCACACAAAAGCGAAGCGACGGCGCAAAGGCGAGCGTGCCCGCCCCTCGCGCCCTTGAGTCTGCCCCGCGCATCGACGTACCAGCAAGGACGGCGATGCGCCAGGCAGACGGGGGCGGCACGTGGCCGCCCCCGCGGCGCCACTAAAGCTTAGAAGCTGTAGTCGTTCATGTTGTCCTTGGTGAAGACAAGGCGCTCGGGCAGCAGCACGACGCCGTTGTTCTCGTCGCCGGTCTCGGCGCCCTCGGAGATGGAGTCGTTGGACTCGACCTTGACGTCACCGATGCTCGGGATGGAGATGGTGTCGCCGACCTTGACGGTGTTGCCAGCGGCCAGGTAGGCGGCAACGTAGCAGCCCATGGCGCCCTGGACGGCGCAATCCCAGAGGCCCCAGTTGTAGATGGTGCCGTTCTCGCAGTAGCTCTTGATGGACTGCGGGGAAGCGAAGCCGGTGATGGTGATCTTCTGAGCGTCGTAGTTCTTGTTCTCGGCGGCCTGGAGCTGACCGGGGAGAGCGGTGGAGTCGTTGCAGATGATCAGGTCAATGTCGGGGAAGGCGTCGAGGACGGCCTCGCCGGTGGTAATGGCGAGCTCGGCGTCCTGGTTGCTGTAGTAGTTCTCGTGGACGTTGTTCCAGTTCGGGTAGTCCTTCTTGATGATGGCCTCAGCGGCGACCTGCCAGGAGTTCTGGTCGGTGACGGTGGCCTGAGAGTAGTGCCAGACGTAGGTGATCTCGTCGGCAGAGGGATCCTTGCCGCGCTCCTTGAGGCCGTCGACGGACATGTCGACGAGCATCTGGCCGAGAATCTCGGGCGTGCCCTGGGAAACCATGAGCGTACGGTCCTCAACCTGGGCGTCGGAGTCCCACGTGGTGACGACGATGCCGGCGTCGGTGGCCTTCTTCAGGGCGTCGGAGACACCAGCGGCGTCAACGGTGGAGATGCACAGGGCGTCGACGCCGTTGGCGACGGCCTGGTTGATGACGCTCACCTGGTCGGCGGCAGAGGCGCTGCTGGAGCCGATGTAGTCAACGGTGATGCCCCACTCCTCGGCGTACTTCTGGGCGCCGTCGTTGGCGGACTCGAAGAAGGCGTTGCCGGTGACCTTCGGGATGAAGGCAACGGTCTTGCCGGCGATGTCGCCGCCCTCAGCGGCGCCGGAAGCGGCGGCCGTGTCGGCGGAGCTGCTGGAGCCGGAGCCACCGCAGCCAGCCAGGCCGAGGCCCGCGACGGCGGCGCTCACGCCAGCCACCTGCAGGAATCCGCGACGAGTCATGTTCTTCATAACGAACCTCCCTTTTCTTTGCCCCCTACTGGGCACTTACCTTAGAACTACCCTTCCTTGCGAACAGCGAGCGGAGCCACGGGACGATTCCCGTGTTGGTCGCTGCGGATCGCCCAACGATTACCACGACGAGCAGGACGCCCACCGGGATATCCAGGTACTGGGTGCCGATCTTGAAGCAGAGCGGCAGGCCGAAACGCAGAAGTGCGATGGCGAGGGACGCCAGAGCGGTGCCGATGATGGAGCCCTTGCCGCCGGTGGAGAGGGTGCCTCCGAGGACGACGGCGGTGATGATGTCCATGGTGAGGTCTCCGCCGAGGTCAGACTTTGCGGTGCCGAGGTAGGCGGTGAGGACCGTACCGGCGATAGCTGCGGCGAGAGCGCTCAGGACGTACGTGGACATTATCACGCGGCGGGTGTTGATGCCGGAGAACTCGGCAGCCGAGGGGTTTACGCCGGTGAGTATCACCTTGCGGCCGTACTTGGTCTTGTGCAGCAGGATAAAGGCCGCGACGAGCATCAAAAGATAAATGAAGATCTGGAACGGGATGACGCCGCCGATCTCCGAGTTGCCCAGGAAGCGGAACTCGTCCGGGAAGCCTCCGATGGACTCGTAGGACGCGGTGCTCGAAAGCGTGGAGACGAGCAGGGCCATGCCGGAGTACAGGAAGCTGCCGCCCAGCGTAATGACCATCGCTTGCACGCCGCAGTAGCCGATGAGGAAGCCGGAGAGCGCGCCGCACAGGCAGACGACCACGATGGCCAGGCCCACGGCGCCCCAGATGGGCAGGCCAAAGTCCTGCCAGGCCACGCCGATGATGATGGACGTAAGGCCCACGAGCGAGGCGACCTGGATGTCGATGCCGCCGGTGCACATGACGATGGTGACGAACAGGGCGAGCATGAACACGGCGATGTTGTCGTTGATGCTCGTGAAGAGCAGGGCCGGGCGCAGGAACTTGGCGTTGGTGCTGCCAAAGACGACGAACTCGAGGACGATGAGGGCCACGAGCAGCAGGTTCCAACCGGACTGGCCGCGGGTGAGCAGGCTCTTGAGCTTATCCATTACGCCTCACCGCCCTTCTGGGCAGAGGCATCCGCGGCGGAGGCCGAGACGCGCGCCGCCAGCCTTGCGTGGCGGTTGTTCACGAGCGAGCGGTGCTGGAGCACGGCGTCCACCACGACGATGACCAGCAGGATGATGCCGGTGATGGCGTTGTCGTAGTTGGAGGAGAAGCCCATGAAGACGAGCAGGTAGGAGATGGAGGCCATGATGACGGCGCCGATGGCCGAGCCGATCACGGAGCCGACGCCGCCGGCCAGCGAGATGCCGCCGAGGACGCAGGCCGCGATGGCCTTCATCTCGTAGCCGTTGCCGCTGCTGGGGGTGACGAAGCCGATGCGGCTGCAGAAGATGACGCCACCGATGGAGGCCATGACGGCGCAGATGACGTAGGCGAGCATCTTGGTCTTGAGCGTGGGCAGGCCAACGAGCGTGGCGCCCTGGGCGTTGTCACCCACGGCCACGAAGTAGCGGCCCTGGCGCGTGCGGGTGAGCACGAGGTGGATCACGATGACGAGGGCGATGACGGCGCAGTAGTACACCGTGAGCGAACCCACGAGCGTCACCGAGGAGAAGTCCTTGAAGTCCTTGGGCAGGTTCTCGACCCAGGCACCGTTGGTGTAGAGGTAGAGGATGCCGCGCAGGATGCCGTTCACGCCGAGCGTGAAGATGAGCGACGGCGCGCCCATGATGCAGACGCCCCAGCCGTTGATGAGGCCGATGACCACGCCGATGAGGATGGCCAGCAGGATGGCGAGCGCGAGCGACTGGCCGTCACGGAGCATCGTGCCAACCACGGCGGCCACGAGGCCCAGGTTGGAGCCAACCGAGACGTCAATCTCGCCGATGAAGAGCACGAATGCCATGCCCACGGCGATGAGCGTGTAGACGACGGACGTGTTGAAGCAGGCAGACACGTTGGACGGGTTAAGGAACAGCGGGTTCATAATGCCCACGATGGCAAACAGCGCGATGAGGAACACGAGGCTGGTGAGCTCACGCGCCTTGAGGAGCTTCTTTACCTTCTCCATCGATTACACCCCTTCCCTCTGATCGTTGTCTGAACGAGATTCCCCAAACTGGCGGCTTAGGCTCATGCCGACACCGCCCCCTTGTCCTTGGTGACGCCGAAGGCGGCCGACATCAGGGCGTCCTGCGAAATCTCCGACTTGGGGAACTCGCAGTTGATGCGGCCCTGGAACATGGTGACGGCGCGATCGGCCAGAGAGACGACCTCTTCCATGTCCGACGAGATGAGCAGGATGGAGACGCCGGTCTTGCGCAGCTCCTGGAGCACGGCGTAGACGTCGCCGCGGGCCGCCGCGTCGATGCCGCGGGTGGGCTCGTCGAGGATGACGAGGCGCGGCTCGGAGGCAAAGATGCGGCCGATGAGGATCTTCTGCTGGTTGCCGCCGGAAAGTCCGCCGACCTCCTGGTCAAGGCCGGTGACCTTGGTGCGGAAGTCCTCCACGTAGCTCTGGGAGATGCGCTGCTCCTCCTTGCTGTTGAGCAGGAAGCTGCCGATCTTCTTGCCGCAGAGCAGCGAGCTGGTGGTGTTCTCGGAGACGTCGCGGATGCGGAAGAGGGCGTCGGCGAAGCGGTCCTCGGGCAGGTAGTTCACGCCGGCGTTGATGACCTCGGAGGTCTTGAGGCCGGTGATGTCCTTGCCGTCGAGCAGAACCTGGCCGCCGAGCACCTTGTCGCGGCCGAAGATGGTGGTGGCCATCTCGGTGCGGCCGGCGCCGATGACGCCCGCCATGCCCACGATCTCGCCGGGGTAGACCTTGAGGTTCACGTCGGCAAAGCCGTAGCCGCTGAAGTTCTTGAGCTCCAGCACGGGCGCGGCGGAGTAGTCGATGGGGCTCTCGGCCGTAAGGGAGTCCGCCTTGGCGGTACCCGCGTTTGGCGGGAGCAGGCCGCGGACGAGGTCCTCGCGGGTGAACTCGGAGACGGCGCCCTGCATGGCCACAATGCCGTCGCGCAGGATGGCGACCTTGTCCGCGAGCTCGAAGACCTCGGCCAGACGGTGGGTGATGTAGACGATGCCGATGCCCTTCTTCTGCAGCTCGCGCACGCAGTTGAACAGGCTCTGGACCTCGTCGAAGGTGAGGGCGGAGGTGGGCTCGTCGAGAATGAGGACCTCGGGGTTGCGCATGAGGCCGCGCAGAATCTCGACCATGCCCTGCTCGGCGATGGAGAGGGTGAGGGCCTTACGCTCCAGGTCCATGTGCCAGCCCGTGGTGTCCATGACCTTCTCGAGGCGCTCGGCCAAGACGGAGGCCTTCTCCTCGAAGCCGATGGTGATGTTCTCGCGCACGCTCATGTTGGGGAACAGCATGGGCTCCTGCGGAACCATATAGATGCTGTGGGCGAGGGCGGCCTTGGGGTTGGAGATGTCCACCTTGTCGCCGCCAATGATGATCTCTCCGCTGTCGGCCGAGTAGATGCCCATGATGATCTTCATGAGCGTGGACTTGCCGGCGCCGTTGCCGCCAATGAGGGCGAGGACCTCGCCCGGGCAGACCTCAAGGCTGATGCCCTTGAGCACCGCGTTGGTTCCGAAGGACTTATAGATGTCGTGCACGGAAAGGAGCGTGTCACGGCTCTTGATATCCTCGACAACCTCGCGGAGGGCGTCTGCGGTGCCCTCGGCGGGCCTCGTCTGGGTATCGTTTGTCATTCGATTCCCTCCCCAATAGGACAGATGCACGGTCAACGAGCATGACCATCGATACAAATTCAACTTATCCATTAGGGCGGCGCTCCAAAACGTTCCGGAGACCGAACGGTAGCAATTGGTCATTAAACGGTAATTTGACCATCACGCGGACGAATGTCCGATTGCATATCCTCAAGCGTCGGCCCGTTTTTCAGCACTTGCAGCTACCTCGTGGCTGGTCGCAGCGAGAATATGGAGCCGCGCACCTATCAACTACGTACAGTTTCAGACTGATTACGCCCCAGTTGGGCGGTTGTCTTTCTAACTGAACACCTCGGCCTGTGCTGTTCACCTACTTTCTTCGACCTCTCACCGGACGGAACGGCGCGCTCAATTGACCGCCCATAGTGGGCGCGGTATAGCTTAAACGTACTTTTGTTGCGCCCGATGACATTTGTTCGCATTTCAACAAAAGCTCCGGCGCGCAGGGGAAGGCCCGCAGGCCGGCGTAGCTCTCATTTGAATATGAGTACGTACGCCATGTATATGCAAAGGGAGGGGAGGAACATGGCCGACACCGACTACCAGCTCATGCTCAAGGCAACCTGGTACTACTACATGGAGAACTACACCCAGCAGCAGATCTCGCAGCTGATGGGCGTGAGCCGCGCCAAGGTCATCCGCCTTCTGGACGAGGCGCGCGCCAGCGGCGTCATCCGCTTCCTCTTCCGCGAGGACGACCAGCGCCGCATGGAGGTGGAGCGCGGCCTCATCGAGCGCTTCTCACTCGACGACGCCTTCGTGGTGCCCACCCCCGCGCACGCCGCGGACCTCACCAACAGCATCGCCCGCGCCGCCAGCATCTACGTGGCGGACCACCTGCGCGCGGACGGCTTCCTCAACATCGGCTACGGCGACATGACCGGCCTCATCCTCGACAACCTCGCGGCGAGCCGCCGCTCCGACATCAACGTCGCGAGCCTCACGGGCGGGGTGAGCTACTACCTGCCCAAGGTGAGCTCCGAGGTCTTTGCCATGCACCTCTACCTCACGCCCTCGCCGCTCATCCTCTCCTCGGCCGAGCTGCGCGAGGCGCTGCTCAAGGAGCCGGCCATCCAGGACGTCTACCGCATGACCTCCCACGCCGACATGACGGTGGTGGGCATCGGCAGCATGGACGAGGACGCCACCATCATCCGCAACGGCATCCTCTCCAAGACCGACTTTGCCCTGCTCAAGATGCAAGGCGCGGTGGGAGACGTGCTCAACCACTTCATCGACGCGCAGGGCGAGCCCATCTCCACGAGCATCGAGAACCGCATCGTGAGCACGGGCCTCGACAAGCTCCAGGAGATGCGCAACGTCATCGGCGCGGCGGGCGGCCTGGTGAAGGTGCCCGCCATGTACGCCGTCCTCAACCGCGGCTATCTGAACATCCTCGTGACCGACGAACAGACGGCACGAGCGCTTCTGGACTATTCACCACAGAGCTAGGAGATGAACGTCATGGACAAGTACCTTCTCGCAATGGACGCCGGAACCGGCAGCGTGCGCGCCGTGATCTTCTCGGTCGACGGAGAGCAGGTCGGCGTGGCCCAGCGGGAGTGGACCCACAACGAGGACCCCAGGTGGCCCGGCTCCATGGACTTTGACTGGCAGACCAACTGGGACCTCGCCCGCGGCTGCGTGAAGGAGGTCCTGGAGACCACCGGCATCGCGCCCGAGGCCATCGCCGCCGTCTCCACCACCTGCATGCGCGAGGGCATCCTGCTCTACGACGCCGAGGGCAACGAGATTTGGGCCTGCGCCAACGTCGACGCCCGCTCAAACGACGAGGTGGGCGAGCTCATCGCCATGAACCCCGAGCTCGAGGCCGAGCTCTACCGCGAGAGCGGCCAGACCTACGCCCTGGGCGCCCTGCCGCGCCTGCTGTGGGTGAAGAACAAGATGCCGGAGGTCTACGAGAAGACCGCCCGCATCGGTATGTTCAACGACTGGCTCATCTACAAGCTCACCGGCGAGCTGGCCGTGGAGCCCTCCAACGGCTCCACCACCGGCATCATGGACCTCAAGACCCGCACCTGGGACCCCACAATCGCCGAGCGCTGCGGCCTGCGCACCGACATCTTCGGCGCCGTGAAGGAGTGCGGCGAGGTGGCGGGCACCGTGAGCGCCAAGGGCGCGGCCGACACCGGCCTTGCCGAGGGCACGCCCGTGGTCGTGGGCGGCGGCGACTGCCAGCTCGGCATGATCGGCGTCAACGCCTGCCTGCCCGGCCAGGCCGGCGTCTTTGGCGGCAGCTTCTGGCAGTACGAGTTCAACACCGACAACGGCGCCACCGACCCGGACTGCCGCGTGCGCGTGAACTGCCACGCCGCGCCCGGCGTGTGGCAGTACGAGGCGCTGGCCTTCAAGCCCGGCCTCGTGATGCGCTGGTTCCGCGACGGCTTCTGCCAGGCCGAGAAGGAGCAGGCCAAGGCTTGCGGCCGCGACGTCTACGACCTCATGAACGAGCAGGCCGCCAAGGTTCCGGCCGGCTCCTACGGCATGCTGTGCTGCTTCAGCGACGTGATGAACTACATCCACTGGACGCACTCCTCGCCCACCTTCACCAACTTTGAGCTTGAGCCCGAGAAGTTCAACAAGTACACCTTCTACCGCGCCATCCTCGAGAACACCGCGCTGCTCGTGCGCGGACACATCGAGCTGGTGCGCGAGGCCACGGGCAACGAGCCCGACGAGCTCGTGTTTGCCGGCGGCGCCTCCAAGAGCCCGCTGTGGGCCCAGATCGTGGCCGACGTCACGGGCAAGCCGGTGAAGGTCCCCGTGGTGAAGGAGGCCACCGCCCTGGGCGCCGCCGTGCTGGCGGGCTATGGCGTGGGCATCTACCCGAGCATCGCCGAGGGTGCCGAGCGCGTGGTCAAGTGGGACACCACCTACGCGCCCAACCCCGACAACGCCGAGGTCTACGAGCAGCTGTACCGCAGCTGGAAGCAGGTCTACAAGGCGCAGTTCGAGCTGAGCGAGGCCGGCGTCACCAAGAGCATGTGGCGCGCGCCCGGCCTGTAAGAGGCACCCGACGCCCCGGCCGCGGGGATAGAAGCGCGGCCGGGGCCTAAACTTGTGGAACGGTTCGTCCGGCAACGCGGACGGGAAAAGGAGAGCACCATGGCAGAGACCTTCGTCGTCAACGAGAACGACTTCGAGTACCGCTTCGGCGACTCGGGCCCCAAGTACCTCATGAAGGGCCCGCGCATGAACTACGCGCTCGTGCAGTTCCAGCCGCACCAGAACTTCCAGGCCCACCACCACAACGTCATGGAGGAGAACTTCTTCATCCTCGAGGGCAAGGTGGACATCGTGGTGGACGGCGTGGTGCACACCCTTGGCGCCGGCGACTTCATCCACATCGGCCCGGGCGAGGTCCACTACGTGAACAACCCCTACGACGAGCCCATCAAAATGGTCTCCACCCTGGCCCCCTACCAGGAGGTCGACAAGGTCGAGGATCCCAACCCCGAGTACTAGTCGCAAGCTGACGGATTCCCGGCGCCGGGCCGGGGCATGCCTTCGGTCGAGCTTTCGGGTAAGATAGCTTTCGCTCGGAGGAGTGGCAGAGCGGTTGAATGCGGCGGTCTTGAAAACCGTTGGGCGGCTCGTCCGTCTCGAGAGTTCGAATCTCTCCTCCTCCGCCATAGCAACAAACGCGAGGTCGCCGGCATGTCCGACGGCCTCGTTTTCGTTTGCATCGCTGATGAGCACAAGCTGGCTTGAGCCAGGCGAAATCGTTTGGTCCGCCGCACCGTCCGGCTTGAGCCAGACGAAGTCGTTTGGGCCGTTGCGACGTCCGGCTTACGCGAGGAGATGCGGCTCCAGCCGAATTGTGCCGCCCCGACACCACCCCGGTTTGCGCGAGGAAAACATGGCCGCTCGCTCCTCGGCCGATTTGCGCCACAGGTGAAGCGAAGCCATTCACCAAGAGACCAAACCGGCCAACGTACTAGCGACTAGCTGAAAGCGCATGGGTATACTCAGACCCGAACGCCGCAATGGGCGGCGCTTTTGGGAGGAGAGTGCCATGGGCACCGTAGTCATCGTTCTCGTCATCATCGTCGCGCTTGGCGGCGGGGCCATTTGGCTCAACAACAACATCGTCCGCGCGTCCAACCGCTGCGACAACGCCTGGGACCAGATAAACGCCCAGCTCAAGCGCCGCGCGGACCTTATCCCCAACCTGGTTGAGACCGTGAAGGGCTACGCCGCGCACGAGTCCGGCACGCTCGAGGCCGTCGTCGCCGCCCGCAACGCCGCCACCAGCGCCACCACGCCCGAGGCCGCCGCGGCTGCCGACAGCCAGCTCACCGGGGCCCTTCGCCAGGTCTTCGCCCTGGCCGAGAGCTACCCCGACCTCAAGGCCAACCAGAACTTCCAGCAGCTCCAGACCCAGCTCCAGGACGCCGAGGACAAGATCACCTACGCCCGCCAGAGCTATAACGACTGCGTCTACATGTACAACAACGCCATCCAGACCTTCCCCGGCAGCCTCTTCGCCTCCGGCCGCTCCCCCAAGCGCGGCTACGAGATCACCGAGACGGACGCCCAAGCCCCGCAGGTGAAGTTCTAAGGCAAGCGCCAACAACTTGGACAACCAAACGAAAGGGAGGGTGCCGCAACCGCGACACTCTCCCTTTTCATTACCTATTGCGAGGTTAACAACCTTCCATGATGGCGATGCCCGCGCTGCAGCCGAGGCGGTCGGCGCCGGCCTCCACCATGGCCATGGCCTCCTCGGCAGTGTGGATGCCGCCGGCGGCCTTGACCTTGCAGGAATCGCCCACGGTCTTGCGCATGAGGGCCACGTCGGCCACGGTGGCGCCGCCGGTGGAGAAGCCCGTGGAGGTCTTGACGAAGGTGGCGCCGGCCTCGACGGAAAGCTCGCAGGCCTTGACCTTCTGCTCGTCGGTGAGCAGGCATGCCTCGATGATGACCTTGACGCACTTGCCGTCGGCGGCCTTCACCACGGCGGCGATGTCATCGCGTACGGCGTCGTAGTCGCCGTCGAGCAGCCAGCCCACGTTGATGACCATGTCCACCTCGTCGGCACCGGCCTCAACGGCCAGGCGGGTCTCGGCGGCCTTGGCCTCGGTGAGCATGGCGCCCAGCGGGAAGCCCACGACACAGCAGGTGTTGACGTCGCTGCCGGCAAGCTTCTCGTGGGCCAGCGGCACCCAGCAGGTGTTCACGCACACGGAGGCGAAGTGGTGCTCGAGCGCCTCGTCGCAGAGCTTCTCGATCTGGGCGCGCGTGGCGTTGGCCTTGAGCTGCGTGTGGTCAATCATGCGGTTAAGTTCCATGGGTCCTCCCCCATTACAGGCGCCCTGGCGGCGCATCCGTCTGCAAGCGTCAAGGCACGTGGGCCGCTTCGGTCGCCGGCACGCTCGGCTCTCGGCTCTCGGCTCTCGGCTCTCGGCTCTCGGCTCTCGGCTCTCGGCTCTCGGCTCTCGGCTCTCGGCTCTCGGCGAGCAAGCGTAGTTCTGCAGCCAGCTCCAAAACAGGCTGAAACCACCTCGCCAGCACCCCGTGTGCTGACGTTTGCATACAAGAAAAGGCCCGGCAGCTGCGCTTTGCAGACGTGCCGGGCCTTCGTTCCTCTGGAAAGGTATTCGCCTTACGGCGAAGGTGCCAGCCTAGCCTCATGCGGCCAGGCAGGCAAAGGAAACGAGCTTAGCGGGCGAAGGCCTCGGTGAGCTTCTGCTCGAGCTCGTTCTTGTCCACGATGTTGGTGAGGACGACCTTGGACTCCTCGGGGACGTCCTTGATGAAGTCGGCGAGGTCGCGGCCAACGACGAAGAGGTCGGCGGCGCCGGGGCGGACGTCGGAGGTGGTGGAGTGCGTCACCTTGATGCCCTCCTTGCCCATCTTCTTGAGGACGTCGTTGATGTTCATCTCGACCATGAGGCTGGAGCCGAGACCAGAACCGCAGGCGCACATAATGCTGTGGACTTCCATGGATCCTCTTTTCGCTTTGCGGCGGGCCGCTCGGCCAGCCACGTGTTTACAAGACGCGGACGAAGGCCCGCACTTGACTCCTACTTTACCCAATTGCGGGGCCGGAGCCGCAGCCCCAGCCCCGCAATCGTTAAGTGACGCTTCTTGCGGGTCAGACGCTCGTCGAAATCAAAGTCTCAACGTTTTCGTCATAACCCACCGCAGCTAAACGCTACTCGGCCTCAGCAGCCTTGGGCTTCGGGGCCACATAGTTGTACACGATGGGCACGATGAAGCAGAGGAGGCAGATGACGAACAGCGGGGTGCCCGGGACGGCCTGGGCGAGGTTGCCGAACACGATTCCGAGCCAGGAGAAGTCGGCGTCGGAGAAGGTGGCGGAGGTGAAGCCCAGAGCGGTGAAGACGGGCATGCAGATGGCCGGAAGGAAGGTGATCAGCAGGCCGTGCACGAAGGCGCCGGCCACGCAGCCCTTGAGGCCGCCCTCGGCGTTGCCGAAGACACCAGCGGAGGCGCCGCAGAAGAAGTGCGGGACAACGCCGGGGAGGATCAGCGCGACGGGAGCGAGGTTGGCATCGATGGCCACGAGGATGAGCAGGCCGACGATGCCGCCAACGAAGGAGACGAGGAAGCCGATGATGACGGCGTTAGGAGCATAGGGGAAGCAGACCGGGCAGTCGATGGCGGGGATGGCGCCAGGGACGAGCTTCTCGGAGATGCCCTTGAAGGCGGGGACGATCTCGCCGACGATCAGACGGACGCCGGAGAGGATGATGTACACGCCGCCGGCGAAGGCCATGCCGGAGGTAAGGGCCCAGACGATCCAGTTGGTCGTGGTCTCGGTGCCAACGTTGAGCAGCTCGTTGAGGTAGGAGAACTGCGCGGGGTCAGCGTCGAGCAGGCCGTTGGCAACGGCCACGCCGGTGACGACCACGAAGAAGACCATCATGGTGATGGAGATGGAGACGGTGGTGTCACGCAGGAAGATGAGGCGCTTGGGGAAGTTGATCTCCTCGGTGGACTTGCCGCCCTTGAAGAGCTTGCCGACCTGGCCGGCGATGGCGTAGCCGATGCCGCCGAAGTGACCGAAGCCCACGCCGTCAGAGCCCGTGATCTTCTTGAAGGTGGGCTGGCAGTAGGCCGGGGAGAGAACCATGATCATGGCGAGCACGCAGCCGCCGGCGATGATGAGCATCGGGCCCTCGAGGCCACCGATGCTGAGCACGACCGCGAGCATGCAGGCCATGTACAGCGTGTGGTGACCGGTGAGGAAGATGTAGTGCATGCGCGAGAAGCGGGCAAGCACGATGTTCAGCACCATGCCGACGCACATGATCAGGGCGGAGTCAGAGCCGAACTGGGTGAGGGCCATGGAAACGACGGCCTCGTTGTTCGGCACGACGCCCTGCATGTTGAAGGCGTAGTTGAAGACCTCGCCGAAGGCGAGCAGGGAGCCGGACTGCAGGTAGCTAGAACCGGCGGAGAGCACCAGGAAGCCAACGATGGTCTTGATGGTGCCCTGGACGACGTCCTCGACGGGCTTGCCCTGAAGGACAAGGCCGAGGAGCGACAGAAGGCCGACTAGGATAGCCGGGGTGGACAGAATGTTGACAATAAAGTCAATAACAGCCATTTTCCTTCCTTCCTTTCCTTTTTACGTACGTTTACCTGTACGTACCTTTACCTGCCGCGCTTTGTGGCTGCGGACACGTCCGCGCGGCGCGATCACCAAAAGCAGCAACTACTCCTCGACGGGAGCGGTGAACGTGGCATAGACCTCGTCCGCGCTCTGCGCCTCGCAGATCTTGCTGATGTTGGCGGGATCACTGAACATGACGGCCAGCTTGCGCATGACGTCGATGTGGGAATCGGCGTCCTCGGCGGCCAGGGTGACGAGAAGGCGGACGTCGGGGCCCTCCTCCTTGAAGCGGACGGGCTCGCGAAGCACGGTGACGGCGAGCTGGCGCTTGATGACGCCCTGCTCGGGGCGGGCGTGCAGAAGCGCGAGGTCCGGGCAGATGACGAAGTAGGGGCCGAACTCCTTGGCGTTGGAGATGATGCCGTCGATGTAGTCGCTCTTGACGAAGCCCTGGTCGACGAGGGGCTGGACCGCCACGTGGACGGACTCCTCCCAATCGGAGACCTTCTCGACGATCTGCACGTTCTCACGCTTGAGCATGTCTTCCATGCCTGCCATGTGCTGGCCCCTTTCTAAACTTCACACACAAAACCTTCACGTATTGTAGCCAAGCGCTCCTGTTTGGGCTTCCGTTTTCCTGTTTTTTCCTGTTTTGGCCGTCCTGTTTCCCGTTTACGGTCGAAAATCAGCCGCGAGCGGCATCGCTTCTCCATAAGCTGCGCCGTTCGTTACACTTTTTTAAATTCTGGACAATTGTTTTGCCCCGCGGGCATCTGTACCGCGGGCGCCATGAGAGAGAAACGACCGTGTTCCCCAAAGAGCGCCGCAGAGAGATTGTGAGCATCGTGAACTCCACGGGCTTTGCCACCGTGGAGGACCTTGCCAAGCGCTTCGGCGTCAGCGTGGACAGCATCCGCAAGGACCTCAAGGTCCTGCAGAAGGAGAAGCTCATCCGCAGGGAGTACGGCGGGGCCCTCAAGCTCGAGGGAGACGCCGCGCCGGCTGAGCACGCGCCCGTGGCCGAGAGCGTGGCGCGCACCAAGCAGGCCGAGGACGACGGCCGCAAGAACGTGGCCCTGCGCGCCTACCTCGAGATAAACGACGGCGACGCGGTGTTCCTCGGCGTCTCTCGCACGAACCTCCACCTGGCGGACCTCATCGCAGCGGGCGACAAGCGCCTCATCGTCACCACGAACATGATTGACGTGCTCCCCCGCCTGGCCGGCAACCCCAAGGTCACCGCGCTTGCCACGGGCGGCTACCTCAACATGCAGCTCAACGGCTTTACGGGACCTGCCGCCATCAGCCTGCTGGAGCCCCTGCTGTTCTCGAAGGCCTTCGTGGGCACCTCCGGCGTTGACCTGGAGACCAGCGGCGTGCTCGCCGACTCGGTGGATGACGGCCGCGTGAACGAACAGGTGCTCAAGAACGCCTCGTACTGCTTCCTTCTGGCCGACGACGAGAAGTTCCACATCAGCAAGAACAAGGGCTACCGCTTCGCCTCCATCTCGGACTTCTCGGCCGTCATCACCGACACGCACGACCGCGACGTGCTGCGCAAGGTCGCCGCCACCGGCACCCCCGTGCTCTGCTAGTGACGCACGGCGCAGGGGCGTTCGGGGCCTACCCAACGCCATGCGCCGTGGAGGTGTGCGGAGCAGGGGTTTCCGATGTAAACAAAAGCGTCCCCGATGGCCCTTCCCCTGCGCCGGGCCTTGCTAGCTTGCCGCGCGAAGTGCATAGCCCGCCCTGCGAAAACAAAGCGCCCGACGACCTGTTGCCGTCGGGCGCTTTCTAGCTACATCAACTTGCGCACTCCGCTCGCAGCGCAGCCTCCGCATGCCGCTCGCAGCACACCCCTCGTGTCCTGTCAGCGACGCACGCCTCCTCTACTCGAAGGGCATGATCTTTGAGATGGAGGCCGTCTTGGAGTCGCAGATCTTTCGGAAGCCCTCGAACATGGGGTGCTTCTCCCACTTGTGGAGGTCGGTGGTGGCGCGGAAGGCCAGAATCTGGAACAGCGGCAGCACGTAGAGCGGCATGAGCAGCGGCTCTTCGATGTCGGCGGGCAGGCGCAGGGCGTGGGCGTCGTCCACCGACTCGCTGTTGGTGACGACGAAGACGCGGTCGCTCACACTGCGCGAGGCCTGGGCGAGCTGGACAATGCGCGCCGAGGTGCTGCCGAGGTCGTCGATGAAGAACAGCGTGTAGTTGGGCGTGAGCTGCAGGTTGGGGCCGTGGTTGAACTCCTCGGCCTCGTAGGCGAAGCTCGGGATCTGGATGGTCTCGCCAATCTTGAGCGCGCCCTCGCAGGCGATGCCGTAGCCCTGGGCAAAGCCGCAGGAATAGGCCACCGTCATCGAGGTGAGCGCAGCCTTGTTGCGCTCGTAGAACTCGTGCACCTGCTTCTGGAAGGCCACGTTGCGCTCGGGGCACTTCTCCATCTCGGCCAGCACCGCGTCGTGGATCTCGGGCGTGACGTTGCCGCGCTTGGCACCGGCCTCGAGGGCGAAGAGCATGAGGAACTCGGCCAGGGTCGTCACGCCCTTGGTGACGTAGCTCACGTACTCCTCGCCCACGCCGTAGTCCACGAGGACGTCGGCGTGGTCCTTGAAGTCGGACTCGAGGTTGCCAGTGAGGCCCACGGCCTTGCGGCCCATGGCGCGCAGCTTGTCGAGCGCCTCGATGGAGTTGGTGGAGCAGCCGCTTTGGGAGATGACGAAGACGAAGTCGTCATCGGCGAGCTTGTCCTTGTAGGCCACGAAGGTGTTGGGCGGAATGACCTGCACGTCAACGCCCAGGTACTTCATCATGAACGGCTTGGCGCACTGCGAGGCGTTGGAACTCGAGCCGCAGGCGACGATCCAGATGTTGCGGTAGCCGCCCTCGACGTAGGCGTCCACGAGGCCGCCTACCAGGGCCTCCCTGTTCTTGATGTTCTCGGCGAGCTGCGCCGGCGCCGCCTCGATGTAGGTGAGCATGGTGGGACGGGTTTCCTCTGACATGGTGTTTCTCCCTTCGTTTGTGGCTACGCTGGGTGGTTCTGCTTGGCCTAGACCCTAGATGTCGTCGTCATCCTCCGGGGCGTCTTCCGGCTCGGCGAGCTCGAACTTCACGAGCGAGGCGTGGCCGGCGGAGATGGCCGCGTCGGCCAGGGCGTCGGCAGAGCTGTAGCCCGCGCGCGTGAGGTGGGTTTCGAGCAAGAGCGGCAGGTTGGTTCCCGCCATGACGCAGACGCCGGGACGCTCTTGGGCGAGCGCCACGGCCGCCTTGAAGGGCGAGCCGCCGAGAAGGTCGCAGCACACGAGCACGCCCTCGCAACCGGCGAGCTTGTCCATAGCGGCGGCCAGGTGGCCGGTGAGGACCTCCGGCGTGTCGCCGTCGGGGAAGTCAACGGCGACGAAGTCGTTCGGCTCGCCGCCGAGCAGGCAAAGCGCGCTTTCGAGGCCGGTCGCGAAGTGCCCGTGCCCCGTAACAATCAAGCCGACCATCTGAACTCTCCATTCCTTCACGCAAGGTGGCCGAATGGCTCCTCGCGGCTGTTTACCTCGTGTTCGTTGTGGCACGTTGGCCAGGAGGCCTTCGCGCGCCCCGCAAATTTCGTGCCTTGCGCGCTCCGATTAGGTCCGCCGCGCACCGCCTTCCAACCTTTCTCGTTCTCTCACCACATGCATGTCTACCTCGCGTTTGTTGAGTTAGTCGTCGGGTCCACGGCGCCCTCGCCAGCGGCCCCCGCAGCAACGTCAGCCGTGCGCACGGCGTGGCCAAAGGCGCCTTCCACCCGGCACATCCTCGCGGCGTGTGCCGCGGCAAACTCCAGCGCCGCCTCCAGCTGGGCCTCGTCCGGCAAGGCGGCGTCGCGCCGCCAACCCTTCTCCACAAGGGCGGTCACGAGGGCGGTTACGAAGGCATCGCCCGCGCCCATCGTGTCCGTGGCCTCGCCCGTGGCTGCCACGCCATAGACGCGCCCGCCGTCCCAGGCCAGAATCGGCGGCAGGCCACCTCTGGTCACAAGCACGGGACGGCCAAAACCCCAGCGCTCGAGAAACGCGTCAATATCCCCATCGGCGACCCCGCTCATAGAGAACTGCGCCAGGTCGACGTGCGGAGCCACCTTGGCGAGGTTCTCGGGCGTGCGGTACTTGTCCTTCTCGCCAAAGTCGTAGGAGAGCACGCCCTTGCGCTCCCCCAGCAGGGAAAGCCAGCCGTCTACCTTTGCGTTGCAGCTCGTAAGGACAACGTCAAAGCCGGCGGCAAACGAGACCGCCTCGACGCTTGGCTCGGGTGAGCCCGGCCAGGCATCGCCCACGTCGCAACCCTTGAAGTGCCGCTCGCCGCGCAGGCGGTCTTGGTGGCAGACCTTGGTGGTGCCGCCCTCCACAAGCTCGCAGACGCTCGTGTCCACGCCCTCGGCGCGGAGGGCGTCGAGCAGGTGCTCGCCCCAGGCGTCTCTTGCAATGCGGCCGAGGTAGCTCGCCTCGTGACCCAGGCGCGCGGCGCTCACGGCAACGTTCACGGCGTTCCCGCCGGGGTAGGAAAGCCCGAGGTTGTCGTAGGAGTCAAAGACGTTGTCTCCCAGGCCCAGGACCCTCATCAGTACTCCAGCTTGCGGTAGTAGCGGCGGATGTCGAGCGAGTGGCCAGTGACGTCCTCCATGTTCTTGGAAATGCGCTGCAACGCCGCGTTCATCACCACGGGCCCCAGCCAGTGGCGGGTCTCGGCGGAAATGCCCGGCAGCTCAAACTCGGCGGCGTCGATGACGGTCAGCTCGTCGGTGACCTTCTCGGCAAAGTCCTTCACGCGCAGGTCGAGGGCGCGAGTGGAGCCCTCGCCCACAAGCAGCGTGAGCGGCACGTCCTTCTCGAGAAGCTCGAGCGTGCCGTGGAAGAACTCGGCGCTCTGCACGCTCTTGGTGCGGATCCACTGGCTCTCCTCGAGCACGCACATGGCGTAGGCGTAGCAGGTGGGCCAGATGTCGCCCGAGGAAACCCAGATGTGGTACGGGGCGCCGTGGTAGCGCTCGCAGTAGGCGCGGGCGCGGGCGTCGAACTGCTTGCGAACGCCAACGAGGCCCGGCACGAGGTGGGCAAGCTCGTCGGCAAAGGCGGGATAAGCATCGAAGCACCCGGCGTTGTGGAGCAGGCGGCCCAAGAAGAGGTAGACCACGAGCTCCTGCGGGCGGCCGTCGCCGTAGACGAAGCTAAAGTCCGAGACCTCCTCGAGCGGGGAGGCGGACTTGCCGATGACGGAGAAGATGGTGCAGCCGCGCTCCTTGAGCCAACGGGCGGCAGCCAGGGTCTCCGGCGTGTCACCGGACTTGCTGGTCATGAGCACAAGGGTCTTCTCGTCCACCATGTTGCAGCCGCACAGCACAAGCTCGGCGGAAAGGACGCTGCGCCAGGGAATGCTGCTCAGCTCGTCAATCATCGCCGAAAAGGGGGCAAGCATGGCCTGCGAGCCGCCGGAGGAAGAGATGAGGATGCCCGAGAAGCCTCGCTCGGAGACGGCGTCGGCCATCGCCTCGATCTCCGCGCGGCGGGCATAGATCGCCTCGCCCTGGGCAAGGATTGCACTCTCGTCAAACGTGACCATCT
>CAVHKV010000049.1:9742-11427 GCA_963636635.1 uncultured Bacteroidales bacterium | reverse complement strand
CGGCGAAGCATCGCAAGGAAGGCCCACGGGGAGGGGCGAGGGCCCCTCCCCGAGCGGGCGCTAGTTGGCCAAGCTACATCCAGCCGAGGAACGACATCAGGATGCCAAAGGCGATGATGCCCAGGATGATGGCGATGACGTTGACCTTCTTCTTGAAGAGCCAGTAGATGAAGAAGACCAGCGCGAGCGGGAGCATGTTGGGCAGCACGCCGTCGAAGACGCTCTGCACCGTGGTGCCGCCGATGCCAAAGACGAGGTCGTCGCCAAAGGCCAGCGAGACGTAGGACGGGATGAGGCCGCCCACGACCATGGTGCCGAGAATGCCGGCCGCCTCGGTGACGTACTTGGTGTTCTCGCTGATCTTGTCGATAAACTTGGAACCGAGGTTATAGCCGAGCTCGGCAAACCAGATGCGCGAGATGGCCGAGAAGCCCCAGATGAGCATGTAGAGCACGGGGCCGAGCGGCGAGCCGTCCTGCGCGAGCGAGCAGCAGATGGCGGCCGAGATGGGCAGGAGGGTGAACCAGAAGATGGCGTCGCCCAGGCCCGCGAGCGGCCCGAACAGGCCGTTGCGCACGCCGGCGATGAGCCTGCGGTCCTCGTGCTTCTCCTCCATGGACAGGATGAGGCCCATGAGGAAGGTGCCCATGTGCATCTCGGTGTTCATGAACTCCATGTTGTAGGTCATGAACTCGGAGGTGTCTTCCTTGGAGTCGCCGTAGATCTTCTCGAAGGAAGGCAGCATCGACATGGTGAAGCCGGGGGCCTGCATGCGCTCGAAGCTGAACGAGTTCTGCATGCCGATGGAGCGGATGCCAAGCTTGTAGAGGTCCTTGCGGGTGAGCTTGCGCTCGGTGGTCTCGTTAGATGTCGTCATCGTCGTCGCTCCCGTCCGTGTCAGAGTGGACCGAGTTGGTGGCGAGCGCCACGGCCTCGTCAGCCTTCTTCTCGTGCGCGTAGTTGATGTAGGCGAGCGCAGCGGCGGCGATGGCGATGGGCAGGACGTTGGGCAGGTCCATGAAGGTTGCCATGATGAAGCCGAGGAACAGGTAGGCGATGTTGTTGCTCTTGAGCATGACCATCAGCAGCAGGCCGAGGCCCACGGCGGGCAGGATGCCGCCGGCAACCTCAAAGCCGTGGACGAGCCAGACCGGGAAGGTGTCGACGAAGGTCTGCAGCGGGGTCTGCAGGGCAAAGGAGCACAGGAACACGAGCAGGCCCACGGCGCCGGCCTTGATGAAGGCGCCGGCCCAGACCAGGCGGTTGAGCGCGTGCGCATCGCCGTTGGCGGCGTACTCGTCGCACTTGTGGGCGATGGACACGTAGACGGTGTTGAAGAAGATGCCGAGCCACTGGGCGAGCAGGGCGAAGGGCAGAGACAGGCCGAGGGCGGCCTCCGCGCTCTGGTTGGTGGTGTAGGCGATGACCACGGTCATCATGCCGGCCATGAGCGGGTCGGGAGGTACCGTGCCGCCAACGGTGAGCAGGCCAAGGTAGCTCAGCTCGGCCGCGGCGCCGCAGGCGATGCCGAGCTGCATGTCACCCAGCACGATGCCAGCGAAGAACGCCACCACCATCGGACGGAACCAGTAGAACGACTCGAAGATCTGGTCCATGCCGCAGACAAAGCCCACGAGCGCGAGGAGCAGACCTTGCAGAAGGGTAATCTCCATGCTTTCCTTCCT
>CAVHKV010000049.1:4410-9432 GCA_963636635.1 uncultured Bacteroidales bacterium | reverse complement strand
AAGACGTCGATGGTGTGCTCGACGGTGAAGAACTTGGCCTCGCACCCGGCGGCGTCCGTCGTCATCCTCATGACCTGCTGCTGCACCTTGTCGGCGGCGGCCAGGTCGTCGGCGACGATCACGAGGTTGGCGCCCGTGGCGCCCACCCAGGCGTTGCCCACCTGGCCGTGCACCAGGCGGTTGTCGATACGGGTCCAAACGATTCCGGCTTCTGCCATGGCATGTCTCCGTTCTCCTCGGGCTGGCCCTGCGGATGGCCCTGCGCCCCGTGGAGGGCGCACATCCGGGCAGACCTCGCATCCACTAGCAAAGCGACAGCCAAACGGTCCATGCCGTCGCGCGTCCTGTTCGTATCCAGTGTCGCTTCGCTCTGTTTCTGAAACCTGCCTTACTTTGTTTCTAATCAAGAAACGTCATATATCGTCATATAGGCAGCTTCACCATAGGGGCCATGCGCGCCCAAGGCTAGCCGTCACTCGCGAACGGTAGGGGCGCGGCGGCAAACGTCATGGGTCGTTATGGCCTTAGAACGCAAAGGTATAGCGCGCGCCCACGACCCGCTGGACCCCCGTGTAAAGGGGTCTGTCGTCTTGGTCGCCATAACCCGCCGTAAAGACAAAGAGGGGCTCGCCCGCGGGAACCTCGAGCACCGCGGCCAGCCTGGCGTCGGCGCGCATGGAGCCGATGCGGCACTCCCCCACCATGTGGGGAACCTTGCCCGTCTTCTCCTCGAGCAGCCTGTAGAGGGAGATGTCGCTGAGGTCCGTCTGCTCGAGGAACTCAAAGCCCTTGCGCGGGAACACGTTGGTCTCGATCATGACGGGAATCCCGTTTGCCAGGCAGACGCGGTCGAAGGAGATGACCTGCCCGCCCACGGCAAGGCCGAAGAACGTGCGCTCCTCTGCGGTTGCCTCCCTCACGAGGCTCTCCGTCTGGATGGAGCCGGGAGCGTAGCCGCTCTTGCGACAGGCCTCGCTGAAGCTCTGGACCTCGAGGTCGGTCCTGTGCTGGACCATCATGAGGTCGCGCGCGCTCTTGACGAAGGTGCCGCGCCCCTGCTGCTTTGTGAGGTAACCGGCATCGACGAGCTCGCTCACGGCGCGCCTCACGGTGATGCGGCTCACGCCGTACTGCTCGCCAAGCTCGGTCTCGGTGGGAATCTTGTCGCCGACCTTGTAGGCGCCCGAATCGATGGCGTATTTGATGTTCGCAACAACCTGCAGGTACAAGGGCATAAGTGACGATGTCATAGCTTGCTTTGCCATATGACCCCCACCTCACGATTCCCTCGCCTTGCAAAGCGGCAAACGATGGCCGGCTCACAACGAACCGCCCGAACGGGCGCTCGTTTTCATAGTAGCGCCCGGTTTTCTAGAACAGCTTAAAAACCGAGCTCGCGCGTCGGCAAGCACCGCTCGCCGAGAGCCAGTGGGGCCTCGGCGTCAATACGTATTGTAACGTCATACGAGCGGACTGTTTGCTTCCGAACCAGAGCCGCGAGCAGCTCCCCGTACCTCACGCAGCGGCAATCATCGCCCCGCCACCCACGAACGGTGGGGCGGGACGGCGACCGTCTTGTGGGGCAGCGGGCCCCCGCGGGGGAAGATGGGCGCCACGCATAGGATGACGCACGCAGCCCGGCGACGAATAAAGCGCAGCTAGTAGCCCATCGCCTGGAGGACGAACATCACCACGGTGAGGATGGCCACCACTACCACGATGAACCAGGTGAGGGCGGTCCAGAGGCGGGAGTTGGCGTAGGCGCCCATGACGTGGCGGTCGTCTGCGATGCGCACCATGAAGACGAGCAGCACGGGCAGCAGCACGCCGTTGATGACCTGGGCCACCATCATGATGCCGAAGAGGTCCACGTTGGGCAGCACCACCACGGCAGCCGAGAGCAGCGTGATGGCCGTGACCATGCCGCGGTAGGCAGGCGCCTCGGCCCAGCTCTTGTCCTGGCCGCGCTCCCAGCCAAAGGCCTCGCACACGGCGCTGGAGGTAATGCCCGGCAGCACGCAGGCGGCCAGGAAGCTCGCGCCCACGAGGCCGGCGCCAAAGAGCACCTCGGCGTAGGGGCCGGCCAGCGGCGCCAGCGCGCGGGCGGCAGCCTCGGCCGAATCGACCTCGATACCGGCCGGGTGCAGCACGCTGCCGGTGCAGACCACGATGAAGAACGCGATGAGCTGGGCCACGACGGCGCCGCTCACGGTGTCGATGCGCTGGTAGGGCAGGTCCTCCACGTCGCAGTTCTTCTCCACCACGTTGCCCTGGCCCATGAAGATCATGTAGGGCGAGATGGTGGTGCCGATGTTTGCCACGAGCAGGCTCACGTAGGCCGGCGTGACGTTCACGCTGGGCAAGAAGGTGCTCTTGAGAACCTCGCCCCAGTCGGGCCCAACCAAGAAGCTCGCGGCCACGTAGGTCACGAAGACGCAGGCGATGGCCAGCAAGATCTTCTCGATGCGCTTGTAGGAGCCGCTCATGCCGAGCAGCCACACGGCGATGGCGGCGATGGGCACGCTCACGATGGTGGGCACGCCAAAGAGCTGCATGCCCGAGGCGATGCCGGCAAACTCGGAGAGCGTGACGGTGGTGTTGCTCACGATGAGGGCGAGCATGGCGAATGCCGAGAGGCGCACGCCGAACTGCTCGCGGATGAGGGCGGCAAAGCCCTTGCCCGTGACGCAGCCCATGCGGGCGGCCGTCTCCTGCACCACAATGAGCAGAAAGCACATCACCGGGATGGACCACAGCTGCTGGTAGCCAAAGACGGCGCCTGCGTTGGAGAAGGTCGCCACGCCACCGGCGTCCATGCCGGCAAGCGCGGTGAGCAGGCCGGGACCGAGCGCGCCCATCACGAGCGCGAACTTGAGCGGCTCGCGCTTGCGCGGGGCCAGCTCCTCGCCGGCCTCGGCGCCCACGGAGCGCACGCCGCGCAGGTTCTTCCAGGTCTTGAAGCTCCTCATCGGGCGTCACCGCCCGCGTATGTCATGCGGCTCCCCACGCTAGCCCAGCCACGGGTTCACGAGCAGGCAGCTCGCGGCCACAAAGACCACTAGTGCCAGCACAAGGGCGCTCACCTGCAGGGCAACGCCGCTCGTCTCGGCGCCCTGCTCCTCGCGCTTGCGAAGGAGGCCGAGGTAGACCGGCGCGCACAGGAAGCTCGCGACCACGGCGGCGACCGAGGCCTCAAAGCCACGGATGAGCTGGAACACCACGGCGCCCAGGCCGTCGCTGCCGGCGTTGATGACGCCGTTGGCGCCGGCGGCCACGAGCATCACCACGGCAGACCACACCAGGGCAAGCGAGAGGCCCTTCACGGCAAAGCCGCCCATGGAGGGCGAGTCCTCGTCGTCGGCGTCGTACTCCAGGAAGAAGCCGGTGACGTAGTGGACCATCTCGCCGGCGGCCACGAAGGCCACGGGCGCGGCAAAGGCGACGGAGACGCCGGTCTCCGGGCCCAGGATGAGGGCGAGCACCACCACGGCGGCAATCCAGAAGAAGAACCACATCTGGTGGCGCAGGAAGCGCAGCAGCTCGCCGGAGCCCTCGCCGGAGTCGGCCGCGTCGGTGGGGCCGCCCGCGATGCGCAGGTCCTCCTCGTGCTCCTCCTCCAAGACGTCGAGGGCGTCGTCGACCGTGACGATGCCAAGCACCTTGCCGCTGTTCTCGTCCACCACGGGCATGGCGAGCAGGTTGTACTTGGCGATGTTCTCGGCCACGTCCTCCTGGTCGTCGTCGGGCTTGGCGGTGAGCACGTCGTCGTCGCCGGCGAGCTTGCCCAGGGTGTCGTCGGGCTCGGAGACGAACAGGCGGCGCACGGAGACCACGCCGGCGAGCTTGCCCTCGTCATCGGTGACATAGACGTAGTTGACCGGCTCGAAGTCCTCGGGCAGCTCGCGCATGCGCTCCATGACGTCGGTCACGGTGGCCTCGCGCGACACGGCCACGAACTCCGAGGTCATGATGCGGCCGGCGGTGTCGTCCTTGTAGCCGAGCAGCTGGCGGATGGCGCGCTGCTCCTTGATGCCCATGAGGCGCAGGAGCTTCTCGGCGCGCTCGTAGTCGAGCTCGCCCACCAGCTCGGCGGCGTCGTCGGGGTCCATCTCGGACAGCATGCGCGACGCGTCGGCGTCTTCCATGTCGTCCATGATCTTGGCGGCCATCTCGTCGTCGTCGAGCTCGGCCATGGCCTCGGCGGCCTGGGCGTCGTCGAGCTGGGCAAAGACCTGGCCGCGCAGGCGCGGGTCGAGCTGCTCGATGATGTCGGCGACGTCGGCGGGGTGCAGGTCGTCGAGCGTCTGGTGGGAGACCGAGAGCTTCACGTTGGAGAGGTCTCGGTCGATGAGGTCCATGTAGTTCCAGGCGATGATCTTCTCTGGAATGTCCTTGCCCAGGGCGTGGGCCGCGCGCAGGGCCACCTTCTCGAGGGCCGGGGAGAGGGCGCGCAGGATGCCGCGGGCGCCCACCTCGGCGCCGAGCAGGCGCAGCTGGCTTGAGCTGGTGTCGGAGAGCTTGAGGTCGTTCACGCGCACGACGCGCATGCCGCGCGTGTCCACGATCTGCTTGTTGAGCAGGTCGCGGGCGATGAGCACCTCGTCGGGCTGCAGGTAGGAGAAGCGAATCTCGGTTGCGGGGACCGCCAGGCGGACCTCGCCCTCGTTGAAGGTCTCCACGTACTTGCGCCACGAGATCATGAACGGGGTCTTGCCCGGCCCGCGGAAGGCCAGGGAGGTGACGCGGGGGAAGACCTCGCGCGTTGCGATGCCGAGGTCGTTGACGACGCCGATCTTCTCGCCGTTGGCGTCATAGACGGGATTTCCCAGAAGCTGGGAGAGATAAATCATACGTGCTCCTTCGTGCGTGCGCCGCATCTGCGGCAACAGCCTTAGTCTTCCGCTGGCGGCCGGGCCGCCCGCGAAGGCTCGGACACCCCATGCGGCGCGTCCAAGTCAGAGCACGTCACACGGGGTCATCGACTCACAGGTCGGGGTTTCATCAATGACCCTTCTCTTTGGA
>CAVHKV010000049.1:0-4354 GCA_963636635.1 uncultured Bacteroidales bacterium | reverse complement strand
TCGGGCCTCGAGCGCAGCCATTCTACACTCAAAACGTCAGCTGCGGGTAAGGGATACTCGGATTTTGCAGACACGGTGGTTTGCGTGCGGCGGACGAAAGACTGGCGGAGGCACGCGGCTCCGGCGAGCGAGGTGGGACGCCGACAGGCATGGCGCCCGTCCGCCGGTTCGGCCGGCCGAGAGGCTGCGCCAAACGCCCGCCGAGCAGTCGCTCGGACAGACGGCCAAGCGCCGCCGCTACGCCGAGGCAGTGGTATCCGAGCTGGAGCTGTCGGAGCCGCTTGCGTCGTCGTCGCTCTTTATCTCGGTGGGCCAGACGGAGCCCTCGGGCAGCGAGGCGGAGCAGGTGGCGATGTCTGCCGGGATGGAGCTGTCGCTCTTCATGAGCTCGGAGACGGTCACGAACTCATAGCCCTCGGCCTGCAGCTTCTCGATGAGCTGCGGCAGGGCCTCCACGTCTTGGTCGCGGTTTCCGCCGCCGTCGTGCATGAGGATGATGGAGCCCGAGCTGATGTACTTAAGGCAGTTCTCCACGATGGCGTCGGCGCCGGGGAGCTTCCAGTCGAGCGAGTCCTGGTTCCACAGCACGCTCACGCTCGCCAGGCCGCCCGAGTTGAGCCAGGCCTTCTCGTCGAAGCTGCCGTAGGGCGGGCGGAAGGCCGTGGTGGTCACGCCGGCGTTCTCCTGGATGTCGGAGAAGGCGTTGGAGAACTCGCTTTGCAGCGACGCGGCGTCGAGCGTGGTGAGCTGCTGGTGCTGGTAGGTGTGGGACTGGATCTCGCTGCCCTGCTCGACGATCTTCTTGCAGAGGTCGGGGTGGGCCTCGACATTCTGGCCGAGGTTGTAGAAGGTGGCGTGGATGCCGTACTTGGTGAGGATCTCGAGGTAGGCCTCGGTGTACTTCTCGGCCGGGCCGTCGTCGAAGGTGAGGGCCACGAGCTTTCTGCCGTCGTCCGGGCTGATCTGGTGCACGGTGATGACGGCGTTCTTGGTCTCGGTGAGAGTGTCGCCGCGGGCCGTCTCGCCGCTCTGCTTGCCGGTGCGCATCTCGTACTGGCCGGCGCTGGGCCACTGGGACACGTAGGAGATGTTGCCCATGGAGTCGCCGCCCATCTCGAGCTTGGGCTGCTCGTCCACCACCTGGACGTCGTACTCCTCCATGCGGTCGCCTCCGTCGGAGATGTCGAGCGTGTCGCCGTCGCCCACGCGGTACTGCTCGGCGTCGTCGTTGCTGAGCTCGTTGCCGCCAACCGTGGCCGTGTAGGTGTAGCCCGCGCCCTCCTCGAGGGTCTTGCCGCTCACCGAGACGAGATTGCCCGCCTTGGGCTCGAGCTCGGCGGCAGAGATCACCTGCTCGCAGGTGCTGCCGACGCGGATGCTGAACTCCTCGCCGTTGAGCGTGATGTTCACCTTGCGGTTGGACCACAGCAGGATGGCAACGATGGCGCAGACCGCCACGCACAGCACGCCGATGATGGCGGGACGCGCCCCCGCGAAGTCGATGCGGCGTGCGGGGCTCTTGGTGTAGCTGTTGGTGTGGACCTTGCCGGAGCGGCGCCTGGCGCCCGGGAGGGGCAGCGAGGCGAGGATGCCCGCCGCCTTGGACGGGCCGCCCGCGCGCCTGCGGGGCTTGGAGCGATCGCGCGCAGCGGCCGAGTAGCGCTGGGCGGAGTCATAGCGCGAGTAGGACTTGCGGCCCTTCTCATGGCCCGCGAGCTGCGGGACTTCCTGGCGGCCGTCACGTGCGCGGCCGCGTCCCGTGGCGCTGCGACGCTGGCGCGCGTCGTCGCCCGCATGGCCGCGAGGCGCGTTGCCACGGCCGGAGCCGTAGGACGCGCCGCGTGAGGAGCCGCGGTTGGGGTCGGCGGCGTAGGAGCCACGGGCCGCGCCGGCGTTGCCACGGGAGCTGCGCTGGGCACGCGAGACATCGCTGCCGCCACGCGAGCCCTCGTTGCCGCGTGAGGCGCCGCGGGCGTAGTCCTGCCCGTATCCCTGGGAGCGGCCGCGACCGTCGGAGCCGTATTGGCCGGGCGCCGCCTGACGGCGTTGGCCGGCCTGCGGCCTCTGACCTGCGGCTGATTGGCCGTAGCCGTTGGAGCGGGCACCGTTGGCGCCGCGGCCATCGTTGCCGTAGCCGCCACGGCCGCTGGCGTTCCCGTAGCCGCCGCGCCCGGCCGTGCCGCCACGGGCGTCGCTGGCATACCCGCCGCGCGAGCCCGCCTGCGGGCGCTGACGCTGCGCATCATATCGCTGCTGGTAGGAGCCATCGTTGCCGGAACCACCGGAGCGTTGCGAATACTCTCCCTGGCCGCGGCGTACGCGGCGGTCGTCACCGTAGGGGTCGTAGGGGTTTTCGTAGCTCATGGTCGTCCCGATCGAAGATTGCCCTGCAAAAACTGGCGCTACTTGCTCGCGTCTTTGAACTCGCGCATGAAGCCGGAGAACATGCCCTTGGTCTTACCAAGCTGCTCGCCCACCGCATGCGCGGCCTTCTGTCCATTATTAGCCGACTTGGCGCTGGTCGCGGCCCCACTCGCAGGCTTAGCGGCCTGGCCCGAGCCGGAAGCGGTGCCCTCCGAGGCGCCGCTGGCCTCCTGGAACTCCGCGACGGTCTGCTGCACGCCGGCCTTGGCGTGGCCGATCATCTTGCCCAGGCCGTGGCCGCCCTTGTCCACCGCGACCGAGGCGGCGGCGCCGGCCTTGGAGGCGGCCTGCTTGGCGGCGTCGGTGGCGGCTGCGGTGGCCTCGCCGGCCTTGGCGGCCAAACCACCGGAAAGCTCGAGGCTGGCGGCCTGGTCTCGCACGATCATGCGGCCCTTGTCGTAGCGCACCACCCACGCCGCCGGGATGTCGAAGGTGCCCACGAGCGAGCTCGCGGTGTTGCCCTCCTGCGCGCTGAAGCAGTCCACCGCGCCGCTGGCCACGTCAAAGCTCGCGTCGAGCACGTAGCCCAGGAACTTGCCCGACTCGCAGATGACGTCGGCGCCGCCCCAGATGATGCAGCTGTCGAGGTCAAGGCCGAGCCTGCCGGCGGCCTCGGCGTCAAAGTCGTCCTTGTTGGCGCGGCAGACAAGCCCGCCCTCGAGCTGGGTGAGGGAGTCCAGCGCCACAAAGACGTCCTCGCGCTTCACCATGCCCGCGATGTCGGGGCGCTTCACCATCACGCCCACCACAACGCGGCTGTTGGGAGAAAAGACCAGGTTGTGCACCTTGCCAAGCTTCTTGGTACCGGCAGTCTTGCCCTGCTTGTCCATCTTCTTGGTCTGCTTGCCCGGCACGTAGACACGCATCTTCTCGAGCTGGGACATGGTCTGCTTAGCCATCGCAACCCCTCTAAGGCGGCTTGTCATACAAACGGGGCGCCGGCGTAAGTGCTGGCGCCCCGTGACTCAAACTCTGTGGCGAGGGCTACTCCTGCGTGCCGTCCTCGACGGGAACCTCAACCGGCACGTTCACGGTCTCCTCAACGTGGACGTCCTCGGCCTCGGCGGCAGGGGCCTGCACGGCCACGGCGCCGACCTTCTCGGCCACGCCGGAGACGGTGTCGGTCACGGCGTCGGCGGCAACGGCGACGTTGTCGGAGATGGTGGAGCGCAGCTGGTCCATGCGCTCACGGGCGAGGTCAATCTTGGCACGGAGCTCGTCGGTGGTGGCGTCAACCGTGGGACGCAGGGTGTTGAGGTGCTCGTTGACGACGGAGCCGCCCTTCTCGTAGGCGTCCGCCGCGGCATCCCAAGCGTCGTTCATGGCATCGGCGGCCATGGCGCGGCTCTCGGCGCCAGAACGCGGGGCAAGAAGCATGCCCGCCGCAACGCCAGCCGCGGCGCCAAAGACGCTACCCAGGACAAATCCAGCTGCACCCTTGCTCATTGTTGCCTCCTTTTAGGCGCCGCGCGATGCGGGCGCTTGGTCGTCAGTTCGAACGTTATGCGCGATTATACCCACGCCGCCGAATACGATTCGCACGTCTCGGCAGACGCGCCCCGGGCGCTCCCCTAGTTGGCGGGCTCGGCCACGGGCTCCTCGGCCGCGGGGGCGCCGGCCTCACCCTGGGCCTCCTCGGCGGCGATCTGCTCGGCGTTCTGCACCAGGTCGCAGATGCCGGCCACGATGGCCTCCACGTCGGGCTGCGGATCCTCGCCGCCGGAGTAGGCCCACTGCAGAATCCACGCGGCGCTGGAGAGGGCCGAGGCCACCAGCACGTCGTCGGGGCAGCTCAGCTGCACGTCGTAGGTGTTGGGCTCGCCGGTCACCTCCCAGGTGCGGCCGCACGAGATGTCGCCGGCAAGTCCGGTGCGGGCGATGAGCTCGATGGTCACGTGCTCGAGCAGGTGGGCCAGCTCGGTGGCGCCCA
>CAVHKV010000048.1:0-11672 GCA_963636635.1 uncultured Bacteroidales bacterium | reverse complement strand
TACCACTAGTTAGCTATGGGTAACTCTGCACAGACTAACACGGAATCAGGCGCCAAAGACGCAAAAGTAAGAAATGGATAACTTTCTATTTGAGTTGGCTGAGCGCACATTGAGCCGGTTCTTGCGCTGTGCCCGTGGTTTGGGAAGTGCCAATCCCGCAATGGCACGCGTGTGCCTCGCCCTGTCGCCGCGCATGCTCGCCGCAGCACTACTTCTGCACGATGGCGTCCTTGTTCACGCGGGCGGAGTCGCTGGGCGTGATGGTCATGCTCTCAAAGCGCCCGCTCATCCAGTCGTTGTCGTAGTTGGCGGCGAAGAACTGCTCCACGGGGGTCACGGGCTCCTTGCCGTTCACGCGCTCATACCAGCAGTCCAGCGACATCATCGTCATGCCGGTGTTGAGGATCATGAGCGCGGCGCACAGGGTGGTGAGGCCGTAGCGCAGCTTCCAGGGGATGAGGTTCACGACCTTGAGCAGCACCGGCAAGAAGGCCTTGATCCACACGAGGCCGAGGATGCCCCAGATGACGAGGAAGAAGGTGCTCGTGCGGCCGCCCATGAGAACGGCCACCGGATCGGGGATGCCAAAGATCTTGTAGTCGCTGTAGTCCCAGGCCACGGCACCAAAGGCAACCTGCATGAAGAAGCTCACCCACGCCTCGAAGGCGCCGCCCACAAGCGCGCTCACGGCAAACACCACGCCGACGTTCTTCTTGTAGAGACGGTTGAGCGCCAGGGTGATGAGCACGGCGCCGTAGCCGTAGATGGGGGAGAAGGGCCCGTAGATGAGGCCGGCGCGGTCCTGGTAGTTGCCGGGGTCCACCACGATCATGTGCCAGATGATCTCGAGGATGAGGCCGAGGACGGAGCAGATCACAAACTCCCAGAACAGGTTGAAGAAGTTGAGGTCGAGGTAGCCCTTGCCGCTGCGGTCGCGCCCCTCCATGCCATGGCTGACGTCCTGGGCGTTCTCGAGCTCGTCGATCTTGCGCTCGAGCCTTCGCTCGGCGCGCAGACTCGGGTCGATGCGCACCGAAAGCGCGACGAGGATGGCGAGCTCGAAGACGTAGTACCCAAGCTGTTCGCTGATGCCGTTGAGCATGATGTCGATCAGCAGCGAGGCAATCTCAAAGCCAATCAGGACGCGAACCCGCAGGACCACCTTGCGGCGGCGGCTGCGCAGAAGCGAGTTGCCCACGCGGATGGAGAGCACCGCGTTGACGAGCGAGATCAGGATCTGCGCCGCGATGAGGATGAGCGAGAGCGAGGTCCTCTCGCTGACGATGCCGTTGATGAGCGTGGTGCTGGCGCCGTGAAGCTCGGGGTCGGAGTAGGCGAGGGCGATGATGGCGGCGAAGGCCACCGTTCCCAGGCCGACCACGGCGAGGCTCGAGAGGCCGCCGAGGATCATCAGCACGCCGTAGATGCGGGCCGCGAGCGAAATCTTGACGCCGCGCTTGGGGTTGGGCTTGGAGCTGAGGTTGGTGGTGGACGCGCTTGCCACGGCGGGGGCTTCGGATTCGGCGGGAGCCGTGGCCTCGGCCATGTCCTCGAGCTCGGCGGGAGCCGCGGGCTCAGCGACGACCTCGGCGACGTTGTCCGCCGTCGTCACTTCCGTCTGCGGCGTCTCGGGCTCGGCCGTGTTGTCCATCGCCACGTGCTTCGTCTGCGCTAGCCCGGCGTCCTTGTCTGCCACTATGCCTTTTGCCTGCGCTAGCTCGGCGTCCTTTGCCGTCGTGTCTTCTGCGCTCATGGTTCCCTCGGTCTTCCTATGAGTGGCGCGCCGACATAACGCGCCTCGATGTCATCCGCACCATTATGCAGGCAAACGCCCTTCTTGGAATCAAAGACGCAGCTAAATGGAGCCTATGGAGGCGGAGACACCGGTGTTTGGAGTGTGCCAATCCCGCAATGGCATTCTCTTGCGACATCGTCATGTGCCCTCGATGTCGCACGCGCGTGCCATTCCCGCAATGGCATGCGTGTGCGACATTCCTTTGGGGCAAACGCCCTGCTACTTGAGATGCCTAAGTCATCTAGCTGGGGTTATGCGAGCTTTGGTTATTGAGGCGGCAGAGACGATGTGGCATATGGATGCCAATCCCGAAATGGCACCCATATGACGCGTACGGAGGATGCCAATCCCGCAATGGCATGCGCGCGCCCCATCCCGCTGACGCTTGTGGCCTCGTTTGAATGGGCAGCACGTCCGCTCAAGCTCCCGCCACTCATCCTGCCCGTCCAAATCCCGGCTGTTACCTCGCGGTAATGACGGTGCGCTACAATTGGCCGAATCTTTTTGGGTGCGGCCCCGCGCCGGACCGGCCAACTTCACAGATTCGATTACTTCGAGAAATGCGAGGATCCAATGAGCGACGAGACCAAGAGCGAGCAGACCACCTCCGACCGCGCCATCATCTCCGTGCTTGGCGCCGACCGTTCCGGCATCGTTGCCGCCGTGGCCGGCCTGCTGGCCGAGCGCGACGTGAACATCCTCGACATCTCGCAGACCATTCTGCAGGGCCTCTTCACCATGACCACCCTCGTTGACCTCAACGGAGCCGACTTCGCCGAGATTCACGACGGCCTCGACGCCCTCTCCAAGGAGCTGGGCGTGCAGATCACGATCCAGCGCGAGGACGTCTTCAAGTTCATGTACCGCCTCTAAGGCACCGCGATGAACAGCTTTCCCCAGCGTCCGCGCACCACGCCCAAGGAGCGCATCCGCGCCCACGTGGTGCGGCGCATCCTCACCTCGAGCGACACCTCGGCCTTGCTCCACGCAACCGACGTGACGCCCATGCCCTCGTCCGACGCCTCCCTCGGCCTGCCCGAGGTGAGCCGCGGCCTCTACGAGGGTTTCCGCAGCGTGGACGCGGTACCCGAGGACCTCTATCGCAAGCTCGACGTCAAGCGCGGCCTGCGCAACGCCGACGGCTCGGGCGTGCTCGTGGGCCTCACCACCATCTCCAACGTCCACGGCTACAACAAGGTCAACGGCCACGTCGAGCCCGACGAGGGTGACCTCATCATCCGCGGCTACCGCCTGGACGACCTGGTGGACAAGACCCACGAGGCCGGCCGCTTTGGCTACGAGGAGATGGCCTACCTCATCGTCACGGGCCACCTGCCCACGGCCGCCGAGCTCGCGGACTTCAACGCCCGCATCGACTCGCGTCGCGAGCTGCCCACCGGCTACCTGAGCCTGTTCCCGCGCACCACCGAGTCCAGCTCCATCATGAACGTGCTCGCGCGCTCCACGCTGCTGCTCTACGCCTTTGACGAGAACCCCGACGACACGAGCGCCCAGCACGAGGTGGACGTCTCCATCTCCATGCTCGCGCGCCTGCCGCGCATCGCCGCCATCGCCCACGCCGCCTCCATCGCGGCAGTGAAGGGCACCGAGCTCGTGGTGCCGCCCGTGCGCCAGGGCCACTCCATGGCCGAGACGGTCCTCGACGTCCTGCGCGGCGACGAGGGCTTCTCGCGCGAGGAGGCCATGATGCTCGACGTCATGCTCATGCTCCACGCTGAGCACGGCGGCGGCAACAACTCCACCTTCACCTGTCGTGTGCTCTCCTCCTCCGGCACCGACGCCTACTCCGCCTACGCGGCGGCGATGGGCTCGCTCAAGGGGCCCAAGCACGGCGGCGCAAACGCCAAGGTTGGCGCCATGATTTCCGACGTGGCCGAGCACGTGAGCGACTGGGGGAGCGAGGACGAGCTCGCGAGCTACCTGGAGAAGATCGCCCGCGGCCAGGCCTTCGACAACACCGGCCTGGTCTACGGCATGGGCCACGCCGTCTACACCAAGAGCGACCCGCGCGCCCGCGTGGTGCGCGGCTACGCCCGCCGCCTGGCGCAGATCAAGGGCTGCGAGGACAAGCTCGCCCTCATCGAGGGGATCGAGCGCCTGAGCCCGGGCATCGTGCGCGAGGTCCGCGGCACCAACAAGCCCATCTGCGCCAACATCGACCTCTACACGGGCTTTGTGTACTCCATGCTCGGCATTTCCGAGGACCTCTACACGCCCATCTTCGCCATGGCGCGCATGGCCGGCTGGACCGCCCACCGCATGGAGGAGCTCTACTCCTCCGGCCGCATCATCCGCCCGGCCTACAACTCGGTGGTCGAGCGCCACGACTACGTCCCGCTGGAGCAGCGGTAGGGAAGGCGCCGAGGCAAGCGGCCATTTCTTACGTAGACAATTCAACCGGCAGGCTTTGAAAGACGGCAAACGAAAAGCCCCTCGTCGTTGAGAGGCGCGGGGCTTTTCATGTGCTTGGACAGCTGGTCGTCACGGCCGTTCGGGTACCGCGACAGGCATTGCTGCTGCTGCCGGCGAAGCGGGCGCTGCTACGGTGGCCGCCTGCTGCAACTGCCTACTGCTGCGGCTTGTCCTCGGGTGCGGACTTGCCTGCGGCCTCGGACTCGTCGCCCTCGTCGTCGATGATGAGGGCCTTGAAGCGGGCGGTGTTGCCGCCGATGAGGTCGGTGGCCGCCTCGATGGCAGACTCGGCGCGGTCGCGCAGGGTGTTGATGGTGAAGATGTCCTCGACGTCGTCGGAGTCGTCGGCCTCGGCGCCCGTGGTCCCCAGGATGGGCATGGTGCCGGTGGCGCTGGCCAGCGGCAGACGCTCGAGGTGGGTGACCTGCTTGGGCTTGGTGAACAGCGGCACGTACTCAAAGATGATGTTGGAGTTCTCCAGGCCGTACCAGCGCGCCGGCGAGCCGCACCACTTGCGGATGACGTACTTGGCGTTCATGGTGCGCCAGTCGCGGTTGCCCAGGCTCGTGGAGGGCGAGAGCACCTTGCGCAGCATGCAGAAGCGGAAGTCGCCCACGTGGCTGGGGTTCTTGTAGATGGAGTAGGAGTGGTCCTGCGAGGCGATCTCGCCCGACTCGATGAGGTCGGTGACCACCTGGCGCAGGTAGGCGTTGACCTGCTGGTTCACCTTAAAGCCCAGCTGCAGCTGCACCTTGAACACAAAGTCGGTGCCAAAGGAGTTCACGGTGTAGGCGTGGGTGTAGGGCTCGTCGGTCACGCGGACGTTGATGAAGAAGTAGGCGTGGGCGCGCTTGGGGTGCTTGTCCAGGATGGAGTAGAGGATGTCGCGGTCCAGCACGTCGTTTGACGAGTCGTTGGTGAGAAACACCAGGTTGTCGGCGATGAGCTCGATGCTCGTGTCCTCGGAGAGGCGCTTCATCTGGTCCAGGTAGTCGGCCACGGGCAGGTAGACGCTCTGCGTGCGCTCGATGGCGGTGCCGCGCCTCCACACGTACATGACGTAGAACAGGATGCCCGCCAGGATGATCATCACGTAGCCGCCCTCAAAGAACAGGGTGCAGCACGAGATGAAGAACGAGAGCTCGATGAGGCCAAAGACCACGGCAAAGACGAGGGCCGCCGTCTTCTTCTTGCGCACCACGGCCAAATAGCTCACGAGCAGCGTGGTGGTCATGAGCATGGTCACGGTGATGGCCAGGCCGTAGGCGGCCTCCATGCGCTCGGAGGTCTGGAAGACGAGCACGATGAAGATGCAGCCGACCCACATGATGTTGTTGACCAGCGGGATGTAGAGCTGGCCCTTGGTCTCGGACGGGTAGGAGATCTGCATGTGGGGCATGAGGTCGAGGCGGGCGGCCTCGGAGACCAGCGTGAACGAGCCGGTGATGAGCGCCTGCGAGGCGATGATGGCCGCCACGGCGGAGAGCAGGATCGCGAAGGGGCGGATGGTCTCGGGCAGCATCTGGTAGAAGGGGTTCATGCCCTCGAGCGTGGCCAGCGAGGTGTTGTCCACGTTCTTGAGGATCCAGGCGCCCTGGCCCAGGTAGTTGAGGATGAGGCAGACCTTCACGAGCGGCCAGGTGACGTAGACGTTGTTCTTGCCCACGTGGCCCATGTCGGAGTAGAGCGCCTCGGCGCCGGTGGTGCAGAGGAACACGAACGCCATGATGCCCAGGCCGGCGTGGTTCACCGGCGAGAAGAGCAGCGCCAGGCCGCGCAGGGGGTTGAGCGCGCGCAGGATGGAGAGGTCGTCGGCAAAGTTCACGACGCCGGCGCCCGCCAGGAAGAGGAACCAGAAGGTCATGATGGGGCCGAAGGCTTTGCCGATGTTTGAGGTGCCGGCCCTCTGGACGAAGAACAGGCCGCAGATGATGAGGATCGTGATGATGACGACCTTGCTCTGCCCGTCGCCGAGAAGCGCGTGGCCAAGCTCGACGGAGCGCAGGCCCTCAATGGCGGTGGTGACGGTGACGGCCGGGGTGAGCACGCCGTCTGCGAGCAGGGCCGCGCCGCCGATCATGGCGGGCACGATGAGCCACTTGGCGCTGCGCTTCACCAGGCTGTAGAGGGCAAAGATGCCGCCCTCGCCGTGGTTGTCGGCCTTCATGGCCACGAGCACGTACTTGACGGTGGTGACGAGCGTCATCGTCCAGATGACGAGGGAGAGCGCGCCTAAGATGAGCTCCTCGCTCACGGTGGTGAGGCCGCCGTTGCCGTTGACGATGGCCTTCATCACGTACATCGGGCTCGTGCCGATGTCGCCGTAGACAACGCCGAGCGTGACGAGCATCATCGCCGCGCTGATGGGGATGGACCTCTGAGCCGGCTTTCCGGCTGCTTTCGTAGGTGCCACAGGGACTCCTTTTGTGTCGAAGCGGCAGACTCGAGCCTCGAGCCTGCCGCAATTGCCATCGAACATTCTAGGAGTTTTCAGCCGGTATGGAATGGCCTTTTACCTGCGGTTTTCCTTAGCTATCCCGCTTTTTGCGAGCTGGACCCGCCTGGCGCACCCGCTGCGCCGTAGGCGCCTTTCAGCTTGCTGGGCGCGGCGCGGGCGATGCTCGCCTTACGGGAGCGCGCCGCGGGCGCTTTCTGCGGCCGTGTGCGGTGCCGGAGCCGGGCGCCTAGCCCTGCCACCTGTTGCGCTTGAAGCCGTTCTGCGGGCCGTCATGGCGAGAGGGGCGGGGTCCGTTGCCCTGCAGGCGAGGGTTGCCGGAGCCTGAGCCCTGCGAGGAACGAGGGCCATTGCCCTGCAAGCGGTCGGAGTGCGGGCGCGCGTTGTCTCGGCTGGAGCCGTAGCGGGGGCGTTCGTCCTGGTAGCGGCCTCGATTGCCCTGGCCGTTCGAGGGACGGCTACCGGAGGAGCGGGGACCGGCCGGGCGGCTGCCTGCCGGACGCGAGCTGCCGCCCTCCTGCGCGCTGGGTGCCGAGCCTTCGGGGCGGGGCGTGCGGCGGACGCGGTAGACGTGGTGGATCTTGGCGTTGCGCTTGAAGTCCTCGGGGATGGTGCCTTCGGTCACGTCCTCGATGAGCACTCCGTAGCGCTCGAGGGTCTCCACGTCGGGCTTGAAGCCGCGCAGGTTGCACGAGAACAGGCACACGCCGTCCTGCGTGAGCAGGCGCGAGATGCCGATGAGCAGCTCGGCGTGGTCGCGCTGCACGTCAAACGAGTCGCGGCCCATGCGCTTGGAGTTGGAGAAGGTGGGCGGGTCGCAGAAGACGAGGTCCCAGCGGTTGCGCGTGCGGCGCTGGTCGCTGATCCAGCGCACCACGTCGGCCTGCACAAACTCGTGCTCCTCTCCGGAGAAGCCGTTGCGCTCCATGTTACGTTCGGCCCAGTCGAGGTAGGTGCGCGAGAGGTCTACGGTGGTGGTGTGCTTGGCGCCGCCGTCGGCCGCGTAGCAGGTGGCGGTGCCGGTGTAGGCGAACAGATTGAGGAAGCGCTTGGAGCCCTGGGTGGCCTTGACCATCTCGCGCACCTGGGCGCGCACGTCGCGGTGGTCGAGGAAGATGCCCGTGTCGAGGCGCTCGGCGAGGTTTATCTCGAAGGTGAGGCCGCCCTCGTCCACGAGGTGGGCGCCGGGCGCGAGGGCAAGGCGGCTGCGGCCGGCGCGGGCACCGCGGGCGTCGCCCGTTCGGGAGCCGTTGCGGCTGTCGCGGCCATTGCGAGAGTCGCGGGTGTCGCGACCGTCGCGGCCGCCGGCCTCGGTGCCGCCTTCGGCATACTGGGAGCCTCCCTTGGCGCGGCGGCGAACGCGCAGCGTCACGTCCTCGGGTGCAACGCACATCACCACGGGTGCGATGGCGAGCACGTCGAGCAGACGGCGGTGGGCAAGCTCCAGGTCAATCTCCTTGGGCGCGGCGTACTCCTGCACCACGAGCCAACGGCCGTGGGCGTCGCGGCCTCGCGCGTTCTCGCTCGCCTGGTAGAGGTCGATGGCCACGGCGTAGTCGGGCAGGTCGGCGTCGTAGACGCGGTAGCAGCTGATGTCCTCGCGCTGGGCCCACTTGGCGCGCAGCTTGGCCACCTTCTGCAGGCGGGCGGCAAACTGGTCCGAGGCGGCCACGAGCACGGGGATGGTGGTGCCGTTCTTGAGCGTGACGGTGACGCGCGGCGCGGGCGCGGCGGCGTTGGGGGCCGCGGGGTCGGCGTCGGCCGCGCCGTCGGCGGTGCCGGCCACGGCGGCGGTGGGGCAGGACGTCCCAACCTCGTACACGCGCAGCGCGGCCTCGTCGCGGCCGATGAGCGTGTCGTGGCTCTGCGCGGGCTCAAGGCCCAGCGCGGCGTCGAGGCTGCTGCCAAGGCTGACGGCGGCAAACCTGCTGCCCTGCGGCAGGGCGTCGGCGAGCGTGGTGGCGTACCCCAGGGCCGCCACCTCGCGGGCGAGCTCCTCGCCGCGCAGCCAGGAGAGGTCGCAGACGCCGAGCGTGGCCGCGGGTTTGGCTCCCGCGAGCGCGCCGGCAAGCTCGCCTGCGGCGGCGGCCTTCACCTGTACGTTGAGGCCGGCGGCGCGAAGGGCGCTGCGGATGGCCGAGGTGGCCCCGGCGCGGTTGTCGAGCGAAACGACGCTCAGGCTCTCGGCGCGCTCGGCGCCGGCCTCGGCGCGCTCGTCGGCCTCGGCAAGCAGCCTGTCCCAGGCCTCGGCGTCGTGGCCGAGCCAGTGGTCAAAGCCCCAGCGCGTCCTCAGCAGGCCGGGCGCGCGGTCCAGGGCCGCGCCCGCGGCCTCCACCACGAGCTCGCCGGCACCGCCAAAGGCCACGGCCAGCACGGGGGAGTCCTGGCGGCAGCACCGGTGCCAGGCACCGGCCGAGAGCAGCGCGGCGGCGTAGTCGCTGCGCAGGCCCATGAGGCCGTCGTTGGCGTTGCGGCGGCCGGTGCCGCGGTGGAAGAGCGGCTCGCCGGAAAGGTCGATGCCGCAGGTGGCGCGCCCGCCGCGCACGCGCACGACGATGGCGAGGCCGGGGTGGCGCACGTCGACGCTGGGGCGGCCGCCCTGGCGGTCCTGGAAGCGGTCGCAGATGGCGTCCTTGGCGCGCAGGGCCACGAACTGCGTGTTGCGCAGCTGGTCGTTGGTGCCGTGGGCGTCGATGGCAAAGGTGGAGCGCAGGGAGAGGTGGCGCTCCCACTCGACGTCGTACATGCCGTCGTAGAGCTCATCGGCGTTGGCGGCGTTGATGTGGGCGAGCACGAGGGTCACGCGAGAGGCGATGCGGCTCCACAGGCAGACGCGGTAGGCGTCCTCGAGCGAGCCGGAGAAGGCCACCTGGCCGTGCAGGGCGCGCACGCTCGTGACACCCAGGCTCGAAAGCTCGCCGGCGAGCAGCTTCTCAAAGCCCTTGGGGCAGGTGGCGAAGAACTCGAGCGGGGAGCCGTCGTTCGAGGCCGCGCTGTTGCCAGAAACCGGATAGGTCTTCTCCATGTCAATCACCTCTCGGGACACCATAGCCCGTAGGCGGGACGAGCCCGCGTCTTGGGCGAGGGGCGCATCCCCTCGCAAATTTGCAGAGGTGAGCTTATCGCAAGGGGGCGCGCGCGGGCGTTGCCGCAGCATAAGCACAAAAAAGCGCCACGTCCGAGAAGGGAGGCGGACGTGGCGCTTTTTATGTGCGGGCCGAAGGGTTGGGAGGAGGCGGCCCGCAAGGGGATGGGAGATGGCTGTTTGCGGACGCGCGTCCGCGGGGCTACGGCGTGGCCTCGGGGAAGGCGCGCCACGGCTTGGATCGTACGAAAAGCCGGGCTAGTGGCCGGGGCTTGGCCTTTGTCCGGCAAAGCCCGCGCTGGGCACAACCTTGGGGAAGGCGGCGCCCAGCGCGAAGCGAAAGTGCAGGACTAGAGGTCCATGGAGAGGTAGCGCTCGCCGGTGTCGGGCAGCACGGCCACGATGGTCTTGCCGGCAAACTCGGGGCGGGAGGCCACGGAAAGCGCGGCGAAGGCGGAAGCGCCGGAGGAGATGCCCACGAGCACGCCGACCTCGGAGGCGAGCTTGCCGCGGGTGGCGATGGCGTCGGCCGAGGCCACGGGCAGGACCTCGTCCACGAACTCGCGCTTGAAGTTCTCGGGCACAAAGCCGGCGCCGATGCCCTGGATCTTGTGGCCGCCGGGCTTGCCGCCGGAAAGGACCGGGCTCTCGGCCGGCTCCACGGCGACGGCGACGACGGAGGGCTTGTGCTCCTTCAGGAACTTGGAGCTGCCGGAGATGGTGCCGCCGGTGCCAACGCCGGCGACGATGGCGTCGACGCTGCCCTCGGTGTCAGCCCAAATCTCGGGGCCGGTGGTCTCGTAGTGGGCGAGCGGGTTGGCCGGGTTGGTGAACTGGCCGGCGATGATGCTGTTGGGGGTGTTGGCGTGGAGCTCCTCGGCCTTGGCGATGGCGCCCTTCATGCCCTCGGAACCAGGGGTGAGCACAATCTCGGCGCCGTAGGAGGCGGCGAGCTTGCGGCGCTCGACGGACATGGTCTCGGGCATGGTGAGGATCATCTTGTAGCCGCGGGCGGCGGTGAGCATGGCAAGGCCGACGCCGGTGTTGCCGCTCGTGGGCTCGATGACGGTGCCGCCGGCGGTGAGCTCGCCGGACGCCTCGGCGGCGTCGAGCATGTAGCGGGCGACGCGGTCCTTCACGGAGCCGCCGGGGTTGGTGGCCTCGTACTTGCCGAGCACGCGGGTGCCGGCGGCCTGGGCCTCGGCGGGCAGCAGGGAGGAGAGGTCAACGAGGGGAGTGGAACCGATAAGAGCCTCAACGTGGTTAGCGACGCGCATGGGAAGCCTCCTTGTGGCTTTGGGAGCTGCCGTGAGCTCCCAGACTGGATGGCGGGTTCTTGCCGCCTTTGCGATCGGGGTTTGGACTTTTCCGTTTCGCGGGCGGGGGCTTTCCGGACTAGCCCTCGTTCGTTGGCAAGCAGTATGCCACCAATAAACCAACTAATCCAGTAGGAATTTATGAATTTCTAGATTTTTATGGAAAGCCGCAGGTAGATGGTACTGCAGTTTGAGACAAGCCGGAAACGTAGGCGCTATTCCCGCACATGAAGTGGGTTTCTGGGCGTCGCGCCCATCAGCCCATTGCTAGAACATAAGCCCTATGGCGGGCTGCAAAGCTGGCTGAAGGGGCCAGGCATGCGTCGAAAGGTCAAAGCCTGGGCGCCCGCAAGCCATCTACGTGGAAAACGGCGCTCCTCGTGGTCGGAAATCCCACTTGAGAACACTTTTCTAGTTGATTCGGGAGAGGGGCAAAGTAGTCCCTTATTCAAACATGCAGGTAGGCGCATCGTTAAATAAATGATAAGCGTCTCGGCGCACCAAAGTGGTGTTCTCAAGTGGGATTCCCGACCATCAGAAAGCCGAAATCTCACGTAAATGGCCTGCGGCATCTGGCTGGATTGAGGT
>CAVHKV010000047.1:0-4776 GCA_963636635.1 uncultured Bacteroidales bacterium | reverse complement strand
CATCGGGGCAGTAACTACGAAGGGGCCGCTCGCAATCGCGAGTGGCCCCTTTCTTAGTAGAGCTTGTGAAACAACCTAGTTTGAAAGCTCGGCTACCTTGGTTTCGGCCTGCTCGCAGACAGAGCGGGCCTGGTTGAGCTGGGCCTTGACGGCTTCGTGGCCGGTGCCGCCGAGGGTGGTGCGGCGGCGGACGATGTTGTCGATGTCCAGGGCCTCGTGGGCGCCCTCGTCAAAGAGCTCGGAGTAGCTCTGGAGCTCCTCGGTGGTGAGCTCCTGCAGGGTCACGCCCTCGCGGACGCAGTCGCCCACGATGCGGCCCACCACGGAGTGTGCCTGGCGGAAGGGCAGGCCCTTGCCCACCAGGTAGTCGGCCAGGTCGGTCGCGGCCATGTAACCCTCGTGCGAGGCCTCGCGCATGCGGTCGGCCTTGAAGGTGCAGGTGGCGAGCATGCCGGTGCAGGCCATGAGCGAACCCAGGACGGTGTCGGCCGCGTCAAACAGCGGCTCCTTGTCCTCCTGGAGGTCCTTGTCGTAGGTGAGCGGCGTGCCCTTCACGGTCACGAGCAGGCTCGTGAGGTCACCCACCACGCGGCCGCTCTTGCCGCGCACGAGCTCGGCAAAGTCGGGGTTCTTCTTCTGCGGCATGATGGAGGAGCCGGTGGAGTGGGCGTCGTCCATCTCCACGAAGCCGAACTCGGCCGAGCTCCACCAGACGAGCTCCTCGCACAGGCGCGAGAGGTGAATCTGGCAGACGCTGCAGGCGTAGATGAGGTCGAGCAGGTAGTCGCGGTCGCTCACGGCGTCCATGGAGTTGGGCACCGGGGCGTCAAAGCCGAGCGCGGCGGCCGTGGCCTCGCGATCGAGCGGGTAGGTGGTGCCGGCAAGCGCGGCCGCGCCCAGCGGACAGAGGTTGGCCGCGGCACGGGCGTGCTCCACGCGGGTGAAGTCACGGGAGAACATCCAGAAGTAGGCCAGCAGGTGGTGCGAGAGGAGCACGGGCTGGGCCGGCTGCATGTGGGTGTAGCCGGGCATGACCACGCCGAACTGCTCCTCGGCGCGCTCCAGCAGCACGCGCTCGAGCTTGGCAAGCGACGCCAGCAGCTCGTCTGCCAGGTCGCGGGCGATCATGTGGGTGTCAACGGCCGTCTGGTCGTTGCGGGAACGGCCAGTGTGGAGGCGGCCGCCGGCGGCGCCGATGCGCTCGGTGAGCACGCGCTCGATGGCCATGTGGATGTCCTCGTCGCGGTCCACGTCAAAGACGAAGTCCCCGGCCTCGATCTCTGCGGCGATCTGGTCCAGCCCGTTGCGGATGGAGGCGGCGTCATCGGCGGAAATAACCCCCTGCTCAGCGAGCATGGAAGCGTGGGCCTTGGAGCCGCGGATGTCCTGACGCCACATGCGCTTGTCAAACGGCAGCGAGGCGCCGAAGCGCTCGAGCTCGCCGGTGGGCGCCGCGGAGAAGCGGCCACCCCACAACGGCTTGGGCTGCGCGGAGTCCGTGGCCTTGTTCTCGTCCATAGTTCCCCCTCTATGCGAGACGGCCCGCAACGCCCGCCGGCGTCTTGGGCCGCCCATTTGTGTACTGAGACCCTATGGTAGCCGAGCGAGCGCGCAATACGCGCGTGGCTGGCGTTCTTGTTTGCCAATTGTCCGTATGCCGCCCTAGCTGGGCGGAATTGGCCGCGGCAGTTGGGCGCTGACCTACGCTCGCAAATGTAGGGGACAATGTTGCCGGCGCTACGCGGTAGGCTGCAGCCATGTCGCCCTAGCTGGGCGGAATTGGCCGCGGCGCTTGGGCGCTGGCCGGCGCTTGCAAATATAGGAGACAACGCGCGCCGACGTGCCGCGCGGTAGGCTGCAGCCATGCTGCCACAGCTGGGCGAAATTGGTCGTGGCGTTTGGCCGCTGGCCGGCGCTCGCAAATGTAAGGAGCATCGCACGGCGGCGCGCTACGCGGCAGGACTCAGCCACGCCGCTCGGCAAGCCGCAGCTATGCCGCTCGCACCGAACACTCGGCACAGCAAGGCGGGCCCCGGCATCTGCCGAAAGCCCGCCTGCAGTCAAGCTAACTGTGGTTTATTGGCCTCGCACCTACTCGGCTACGTCCTCGCTGCTCTGCTCGGCCTCAGCGGCCGCGGGCTCGGCGGAGTCGTTCGTGCTTGCGGCGGCGCGCTCGGCGGCGCGGGCCTTGGCGGCCTCGATGCGGTCGAGCTGCATGCGGCTGAGCGGCAGGGCGTTCTCGGCCGGAGCCTCGCAGGAGCCGTCGGCGCAACCCTCGCCCTCGTCCATGCGGCCGGTGTAGGGGGCCACCACGTGCAAGGTGGGATCGTCGGGGTTCTCAAGCTTGAACTCGGCCACGTTGTCCGCGGCACCGCCCATCTCGGCGGCCTTGGCGCGGGCGCCCTTGAAGTTCTCCTTGGCCACCGAAATCATGAGCTTGATGCGGTTGAGCTGGTTGACCTCGGAGGCACCGGGATCGTAGTCCACGGCCACGATGTTGGACTCGGGGTGCATCTCGCGCAGGCGCTTGATGACCGACTTGCCCACGACGTGGTTGGGCAGGCAGGCGAAGGGCGAGGCGCAGACGATGTTGGGCGTGCCCGTCTCGATGAGGTCGCACATCTCGGCCGTGAGCAGCCAGCCCTCGCCCATGGTGTTGCACAGGGAGAGCACCTGGGAGGCCTTGCCCGCCAGCTCGAAGATGTCGGGATAGGGCGCAAACCTCGTGGTCTTGGAGAGCATGCGGTTGATGGGCTCGCGCATGGACTCCACCACCTTGATGCCGGCCTGGTGGGTCATGCGGCGGCGCAGCTTGGTGCCCAGCTCGTGGTTCATGTTGGTGGGGTTGGACATGCCAAAGAGGAAGAAGTCCACCAGGCCCGGGACCACGGCCTCGCAGCCCTCGGCCTCGATCACGCGCACGACCTCGTTGTTGGCCGTGGGGTGGAACTTCACGAGGATCTCGCCCACCACGCCCACGCGCGGCTTGGAGCGGTCGGCCACCACGGGCAGCGTCTCGAAGGCGTCCACCGCGTCCTGGCACAGCGCCAGGAACCCGCGCTGGCCGCAGCTCACGAGGTCATCCTTGGCGCGGGCCATGAACTTCTCGTAGAGCGCGTCGGTGGAGCCGGCCTCGGCCTCGTAGGGACGCACGCGGTAGAGCATCTGCATGATGAGGTCGCCAAAGAGCAGCGCCCAGACGGCACGCACGATGAGGTCGGGCTTGAAGACGTTGAAGCCGGGGTTGTCCTCGTCAAGGCCGCTCGCCGCGGAAAGCGACACCACCGGGATCTCGGGGTGGCCGGAGTCCTTCAGGGCCTTGCGGATGAGCGCGATGTAGTTGGTGGCGCGGCAGCCGCCGCCGGTCTGGGAGATGATGACGGCCGTCTTGGTGAGGTCGTACTTGCCGCTCTCGATGGCCTCCATGATCTGGCCCGTGACCAGGATGGACGGGTAGCAGATGTCGTTGTTGACGTACTTGAGGCCCGCCTCCACGGCGCCGTGGTCAACGGAGGGCAGCAGCACCGCGTTGTAGCCGGCGTTGATGAGCAGCTTCTCCACCAGCTCAAAGTGGATGGGCGACATCTGCGGGCACAGCAGGGTGTAGCCCTGGGCCTGCATCTCCTTGGTGTAGCGCACCTTGTTGAAGGCGGCGCTGGCGGCGCGGCGCCACACGGGCAGCTTGCCCGGCTCGCTCGCGGCGCGCTCGAAGCTGCCGTCGGCGCGGCGCACCTCGATGGGGCCCACGCTCTCGAGCTCGCCCGCGGCGGCCTTGTGCTCCAGCTCCTCGCGCTGCTCCTTGAGGGCGGCCATGAGGGAGCGGATGCGGATGCGGGCGGCGCCGAGGTTGCTCACCTCGTCGATCTTGAGGACGGTGTAGATCTTGCCGCTGGCCTCGAGGATCTCTTGCACCTGGTCGGTGGTGAGGGCGTCCAGGCCGCAGCCGAAGCTGTTGAGCTGGATGAGGTCGAGGTCGTTTCTGCTGGCCACGAAGCGCGCGGCGCGGTAGAGGCGGCTGTGGTACATCCACTGGTCAACCACGCGGATGGGGCGCTCGGGGCGCATCTTGTGGGCGATGGAGTCCTCGGTGAGGATGGCGAAGCCAAAGCTGTTCACAAGCTCGGGGATGGCGTGGTTGATCTCGGGGTCGTTGTGGTAGGGGCGGCCGGCGAGCACGATGCCGTGGGCGTCGTTGGCCTCCATCCAGGCCAGGGTCTCGTCACCCTTGCGCTGCATGGTCTCCTTGAACTCGAGGTCGGCCTCCCAGGCCGCGTTCACGGCGCGGTCGATCTCGGCGCGGGTGATGTGCTCGCCCTTGAAGCGGCCCTTGCCGGCCGCGGCGTCGGTCTCGCGCTGCACGGAGATGAGCTCGTAGAGGCGGCGCTTGAGCTCCTTCTTGTCGTCATAGGGAACGAAGGCGTCGAGGAACTCCACCTCGGGGCGGGCGAGCTCGTCCACGTTGAGGCCGAGGGCCTGCGGGTAGCTCATGACGATGGGGCAGTTGTAGTGGTTGCCCGCCGTCTCGTCCTCCTGGCGCTCCCAGCGAATGCAGGGCATCCAGATGAAGTCGGGGTCCTTGTCCAGCAGGTTCATGATGTGGCCGTGGCTGAGCTTGGCCGGGTAGCAGACGGACTCGGAGGGCATGGACTCGATGCCGGCCTCGTAGGTCTTGCCGTTGGTCTGGTCGGAGAGAACCACGCGGAAGCCGAGCTTGGTAAAGAACGCGTGCCAGAAGGGGTAGTTCTCGTACATGTTGAGCGCGCGCGGGATGCCCAC
>CAVHKV010000046.1:13730-15403 GCA_963636635.1 uncultured Bacteroidales bacterium | reverse complement strand
GCCTCCGGCGTGGACGTCCTCACGCACGCCCTCGAGGCCTACGTCTCCGTCATGGCCAGCGACTGGAGCGACTCCATGGCCCTTCGCGCCATGAAGCTCGTCTTCGAGTACCTGCCGCGCGCCTACGACAAGGGCGCCGCCGACCCCGAGGCCCGCGAGCGCATGGCCAACGCCTCCTGCCTCGCCGGCATGGCATTCGCCAACGCCTTCCTCGGCCTCAACCACTCCATGGCCCACAAGCTGGGTGCCTACCACCACATCCCGCACGGCCTGGCCAACGCCGTCATCCTCACCCGCGTCATGCGCTACAACGCCGCCGACGTCCCCTCCAAGATGGGCACGTTCCCGCAGTACGCCTACCCGCACGCCAAGCAGCGCTACGTCGAGGCCGCCCGCTACTGCGGCGTCACCGGCAAGAACGACGACGAGGTGTTCGAGAACTTCATCGCCAAGATCGAGGAGCTCAAGGCCCACGTGGGCGTCAAGGCCACCATCGCCGAGTACGGCGTGGACGAGAAGTACTTCCTCGACACCCTCGACGAGATGACCGAGAACGCGTTCAACGACCAGTGCACGCCGGCCAACCCGCGCTACCCGCTCATGAGCGAGATCAAGGAGCTTTACCTCGACGCTTACTATGGTCGCGAGGCCAAGAGCTACGAGGAGTAGGGAATTGTCGCGCACGGCGCCTGCCGAGGGGCTGGCGGGCGTCGTGCGCGGGTCCGTACGAGCCGGGCAAGGCGCCCGGCCCAAGGGAGGAACCTAAGGAGGCTTCTCATGGAGCTACCCGAGAACAAGGTCGAGCTTGCTCGACGCGGTAACAAGGTCGTCTACGACACCGGCGACGCCATCGTCAAGGTGTTCAACGCTTCCAAGCCCAAGAGCGATGTCTTCAACGAGGCCCTGAACCTCGCCCGCATCGAGGAGACCGGCATCCGCACGCCCAAGATCTCCGAGGTCTGCAAGACCGACGAGGGCTGGGCGCTCGTGACCGAGAAGGTCGCCGGCACCACGCTTGCCGAGAGCATGCAGGCCGACAAGAAGAACGTCGAGCAGTACCTCGAGCAGTTCGTGCGCCTGCAGCTCGAGATCAACGGCCACACCGCTCCGCTGCTGAACCGCCAGCGCGACAAGTACGCCCGTATGATCAACGGCCTGACCGAGATCGACGCCACCACCCGCTATGAGCTGCTCATGCGCCTGGACGGCATGAAGATCGAGAACAAGGTCTGCCACGGCGACTTCAACCCCACCAACGTCATCGTTGGTGACGACGGCCTGCTCTACGTCTGCGACTGGGCGCACGCCACCCAGGGCGCGCCGGCTGCCGACGCCGCCATGACCTACCTGCTGTTTGCCCTCGAGGACCTCGACCTCGCGGACAAGTACCTCGCGCTGTTCTGCAAGCTGGCCGACATGCCCATGCAGGTCGTCCGCCGCTGGACCAGCATCGTCGCCGCCAGTGAGCTTGCCCGCCACCGCGACGCCAAGGAAGAGGAATTCCTCCGCACTTGGATTGACGTGGCCGACTACTCGTAAGGCTGACGGATACCCATCGGGGGCCTAGGGGGCCTTCGCAAACGTCCTCGCTCGCATGCATAGGCGGGCTGGCAGCATTGGCTGCTGCGGAATGTTTGCTCAGGCCCCCTAGGCCCCCTTCTGTTTACCGTTGC
>CAVHKV010000046.1:1706-13444 GCA_963636635.1 uncultured Bacteroidales bacterium | reverse complement strand
CGTGATGGTACACTTGTTCTGTTGTCTTTGAGGGGAGTGGGCTTGAGGGTTCTTTTGGTTCCCAACTATTCGCGGGCGGACGCGGTGCAGGCTGCGGCTACGCTCGAGGTTTGGCTTGCCCACGAGGGCGTTGAGGTGCAGTGGGCGCACGACAAGAAGCGCGAGCCCAACCGCACCTGCGACCCTGAGGGCGCGGTGCTCGTGGTGTCCCTCGGCGGAGACGGCACGCTGCTGCGCGCGGCCTCCATCGTGGGGTATCGCGAGATTCCCATCCTCGGCCTCTCATTTGGCCACCTGGGCTTTCTTACCGGCGCCGGCTCCGACAACATCGTGGAGTCGGTCTCGCGCGCCCTGGCTGGCGAGATGCACCAGAGCCGCCGTGCCACGCTCGACGTGGGCGTCACCTTCGATTGTGGCGGCGACCTCATGCGTGACACGCACCACTTCGCCTTAAACGAGCTCGCCCTCACGCGCGGCTCTTTGGGTGACATGATCGAGTTTGACGTGGCGGTATCGGGCAACCACATCGACCGCCTGCGTGGCGATGGCTTCGTGGTCTCCACGGCCACCGGCTCCACCGGCTACGCCCTCTCCTCGGGCGGGCCCATCGTCACGCCGGAGTTCAACGGCATGGTCTGCGTGCCCATCGCGCCGCACACCATCCTGGCGCGCGCCTTCCTCACCTCCTCGGCCGATGTGGTGGAGCTTTCGCTTTCCAAGGACCGCCCGGCCGAGAGCAGCGTGTTCGTGGATGGCCAGCTCATCCGCTGCCCCGAGGGCGGCTCGGTTGCCGCCTGCACCGTGCGTCGCGGCCCCGGTGACGTGGTGCTGCTGGATTCCGACGCCGACGGCTTCTATGACTCCGTCTCGCGCGTCTTCTACGGCCAGATGAGGAAGAAGCAGTAGGGCCCGCTTTCGGGCCTGTTCCCTGGGCCGAGCGCCATAGGAAGCGCCCGCATGCCGCCGTACCGGGAGGTCATTGCATGATTGATGAGCTGCACGTCAAGAGCGTGGCCCTCATTAGGGAGGCCACGCTTTGCCCTTCTTCCGGCCTGACCGTGCTCACCGGAGAGACCGGCGCCGGCAAGACGGCGCTGCTCAGCGCCTGCAAGCTGCTGGTTGGCGAGCGCGCCGACGCGGGCGCGGTGCGCGAGGGCGATAGCCACCTGCTCGTTGAGGGGCGTGTCTACCTGGGCACTGACGACGTCGACGGCCACGTGGTGCGCCGACGCGTCGAGGCGGCCGGCCGCGGGCGCGTGGAGATTGACGGGCGTATGGCCAGCGTGAGCGAGCTTGCCGAGCGCGTGGGCGCCACGGTTGACCTCTGCGGCCAGCACGAGCACCAGCGCCTCTTGAACGTGGCCACCCACGCCCAGATGCTCGATGCCTGGGCAGGCGACTCGGTGGCCGCGCCGCACGCCGCCTACCTCGAGGCCTTTGAGGCGGCCTGTGCCGCCGCGGCAGAGCTCGAGCGCGTGAGCGAGCTTGCGCGCACGGGCTCCGAGCGCCTGGAGCAGGCGAGCTTTGAGCTGCGCCGCATCGACGAGGTGGACCCACGGCCTGGCGAGCTCGAGCAGCTGGAGGAGGCCCTGCCTCGTGCCGAACACGCCGAGGTGCTGCTGCGTGCGAGCGAGTCTGCGCGTGAGGCCGTGGCCGGCGAAGGCGGCGCAACTGACGCGCTCTCCAGTGCCATCGCCGCGCTCGAGGAGGCCTCGCGCTACGACGAGAAGCTCTCGCAGCTGGCCGAGACGCTCAACAGCTCGCTCATCGATATCGAGGACAGCGCCTCTGAGCTGCGCGACTATCGCGATTCTGTTGAGCTTGACCCCGAGGAGCTCGCCCGCATGCAGGAGCGCATGGCGTCGCTGCAGGGTCTCATGCGCACCTTTGGCCCCGGCATGGACGACGTCTTTGTGCGCCGTGACCAGGCTCGCGAGATCGTTGAGGCCGCCGGGGACTCCGGCGAGGCCCAGCGCCGGGCGCGCCGTGCCGTGGAGGCTGCCGAGGCCAAGCTCGCCACCTGCGCCGGCGCGCTCGACGCGGCGCGTGCCGAGGCCGCCCCGCGCTTTGCCGCGGCCGTGACCGAGCAGATGGCCCGCCTCGAGATGGGCGGCGCCGCGCTTGAGGTCGCGTCCACGCGCCTTGCCCGCGAGCAGTGGAGCACGGCTGGCCCGAGCAAGCTCGAGCTTATGTATCGCCCCGGCGAGGGGCTGACTGCCCGCCCCCTGCGACGCATCGCGAGCGGTGGCGAGGTGAGTCGCGTGATGCTTGCCTGCAAGGTGGTGCTTGGCGAGGCGGACGGCGTCGACACCCTCGTGTTTGACGAGGTGGACGCCGGTGTGGGCGGCTCCACGGCCCGCGCGCTTGCCGCCGTGCTCGCAGACCTCGCGAAGACGCACCAGGTCATCGTGGTGACGCACCTCGCGCAGGTGGCCGTGATGGGGCAGAGGCACTACCTCGTCTCCAAGGGCGCGGGCGAGGACGGCCGTCCCGAGACCTCGCTTACCGAGATTGAGGGCGAGCGCCGCGTGGCAGAGATCGCCCGCATGCTCTCGGGCGACGCGAGCGAGATATCCCTCGCGCACGCCCGCGAGCTGCTTGCGGAGGTCGGGCGGGGCTAGGGGAGTGGGCTGGCCTGCCCTGCCTAACTACCCGCCCCTCGGTTGCCGCTACGTGAGGGTTGGCGGCTCCTCTGGACTGCGTTGCCCGTCCCTCGGCTGTCTCTGCGCGATGATCGGCGGATCTCTTTCGTAGGCCTTTTCGCTTTCCCATGGCCACTTGCTTTGAGCAACCCCCGGGGCTTTCCCGCCGTCGTGCCTGTTGCGGGGACTTCTGCAAGGGCACATGGGGCCGGCATGCTTAATGTCCGGAATGCTTGCTAGGATGGTTTGCGAACGATATTCGGCGAGGACGGAGAGCCATGTCACTTCACCTCATAACAACGTCTGACGAGCGCCTGGTGGGCGGCTGCGTCGTGGATGCGGTCCGCGAGGGGCTGGCCTCTGCGGGCCGGGCCCTCCTGCTCGCACCGAGTCTTGCGCTGAGCCTCGAGGCGCAGCGTGGCCTGGCCGCCCAGGGAGTCTCCATGGGCGTGGACTGCGCGACGCCCGCCACGTGGACCGAACTGCGCTGGGCGCTCTATGGGGACGGCCGCTCCCTCGTGAGCGATTCCCTGCGTACGGTGCTCATGGCCCGTTTGCTCCTGGCGGGCGACAACCGCCCCATGAGCACGGGCGACGGCACGGTGGAGCTGCTGTGCCAGGTTGCCAAGCGTGCCTTGCCCTGGCTCCCCAGGGAGGCCGAGGGGCTTTCTGACGGAGAGCGGAAGGCGTTGGACCTCTTGCACTCCTACCAGCGCCTTATTGCCGAGCGCGGCATGGTTGAGCCGTGCGAGGCGCAGGCCTTGCTGCCTTCGCTCATGGCCGAGCAGGGCGCGGTGCTTCCCGTCTGCGTGATGGTTGGCTTTGGTGAGATGAAGCGCTCCGACCTCGAGTTTGCGGTGGCGCTTTCCCAGGTCTGCGAGCTGCGCTTTTATGTGCGCTCTGACGGCGGCCCGGCGTCGCGTCTGGCCGAGGGCTCCGCAGGTAGGCTCGCCTCCATGGCGGCGCTCGCCGGCGTTGAGGTCGTGGCGCAGAGCGTTGAAGGCCCCACCATGGCCCGCAATGCCGAGCTGGCCGAGCTTGTCGGCGCCCTGTACCGTCCGAGCCTGGAGAACACCGTTCGCATTACGGGGGCCGTCTCCCTCCTTGAGCCGGCGGGCCCCCTGGCCGTGGGCGAGTCCGCCTGCCAGCATCTGCTGCGCCTGTCTGAGGAGGGGATGCGCCGCATCGTGGTGGTGTGCCCCGACGTGGAGGCCACCTGGCGCGAGCTTGCGCCCAAGCTGCACGCCCGCGGGGTGGACGTGCGGGCCCAGGTCTCGCACCAGGCAAGCGACACGCGCATGGGCGCCGGCTTCATTCGCTACGCCACCTCGGTCGCCAAGCTCGCCGCGCTCGCGCAGAGCTGGCCCGATGACCCCGAGGCCGAGGCGCCCGACATGAGTTGGTGGCCCCCGCGCGACCTCGTGGACTTCATGATGCTCGGCATCTGCGGCGTCGGCACCGAGCGCACCTGGCGCAGGGACAGCGCCTGGCGCGGCAACCGCATCCTCACGCCCATGGACGTGCTGAAGACGCTGCAGAACCCCAAGGCCACCTCGCCGCGCGTCGCCGCCGCCACCAAGGAGGTCCTGCAGGGCCACCTCGCGGCCGCCGCCGGCAAGCTGATGGGCCTGGGCGAGGACAAGGACCAGGACGGCTCGCAGGGCAAGGCGCGGGGAGCGGCTACCTCTGCGGAAAACGAATCTGCAGTAGCTGCGGCGCAAGCTGCTTGCGCGGCCACGGATGGTGCCGCGGCTATGGCATCGGGAAAGCCTGGCGCCATGAGCCAGGTTGTCGCTACTGGCCAGGCCGCCAACGCATCCCAGCCCAGCGCCGCCGGCGCGGCCGATGCCGAGGCCACCCCGGCCGCGGTTCTGGAGCCGAGCGCCGAGGAAGTCCTGAGCCGTGACATCGACGAGGGCGCGCTCAAGGCCGTGGCCGAGGCGGGCCGCGCCATCCGTGACGCGGGCATCTCGCTCGAGTCGGACGCCATCGGCCTCGAGGGCCTCGTGCTGCTTGCGAACACCGTGCTCAAGCACATCAAGGTCTTCGTCCGCTCGCGCCTCGCCGTCCCCGATGCGGCCTGCACGGTCGAGCTCATGAGTCCCGCCGCCGCGGCCAAGCTCGCGCCGTGCTCGGCAGATGCCCTGCTCTACCTCAACATGGACGCCGATTCCTGCCCCATCCCGCAGACCGACGGCGCGCTCGAGCGCCTGCTCGAGCGTCTTGGTGCCGACGAGCCGGTGGACGGCCTGGCGCAGGCCCGAGCCGGCTTTGCGGCCGCCGTTCGCGTGCCCACGGCCAGGCTCAGCCTGCTCAAGGCCGCCCATGACGCGAGCGCCGAGGAGAGCTTCCCGGCCGTAATGCTCACCGAGGTGCTCTCCTGCTATCCGTACGAGGTCAAGGACCACAAGAAGATTTGCCTGCTCAAGCCCCTCGCTGCCTCCAAGCTGGACGAGGGTGCCGTTGAGGTCAACCTCTCGGGCGAGGGCGTCTCACCACAAGGTACGGCGGTTGAGGGCCGTGCCGCGGCAGGCCAACTCGACCCGCGGCTGAGGCGCCTCGTCATGGTTCCGAGGGACGGCCAGGCCGAGCTGCCGCAGGGCCGCCCCATGCTCTCGGCCTCCCAGGTGGAGACCTACCTCGAGTGCCCCTACAAGTGGTTCACGCTGCGCCGCCTCGGGCTTGACACCTGCGACGCCGGCTTCTCCAACATGGAGATGGGCACCTTTGCCCACCGCGTGCTCGAGGTCACGCACCGCCGTCTGTTCATGGAGGCCGCCGTGGCCGCCGGCCTCATCGCCGAGAGCTCGGAGGAAAACCCCGAGGGCTCGCTCTTCTGGTTTGACCCGAAGGTTCGCGTGGAGGGCTCGCGCGTGGGCGAGCAGAACCTGGAGCACGCGCTCGAGCTGCTCCACGCGGAGTTTGCCGAGCACCTCTCGCACCAGCGGCTCGAGGGGAGCACCCGCAACAAGCAGGCGCTCATCCCGCACGTGCCCTCCGAGCGGCGCCGCCTGGCCGAGCTCGAGCAAGACCTGGCCAGCGCCTTCGAGTACGAGGCCGTGCGCCTTTCGGGCTTTGAGCCTCGTCTGTTCGAGGGCCGCTTCGGCGGCAGCTCCGGGCTTCCCGCCGCCTACGCCGGGGCTGACTTCGTAGGCACCATCGACCGCATCGACGTGGACGCCGAGGGCCGCGCCCTCGTCATCGACTACAAGCACAAGAGCAACCTCTTTGACGAGTACGCGCTCACCGGCAAGGACGAGCCCGATTGGCAGGCCGGCTTCGCACTGCCCGGCCGCGTGCAGACGCTTGTCTACGCGGGCATCGCCCGCGAGCTTCTGCGTGACACGGACCTGCAGGTGGTTGGCGCCATCTACCTCGGCACCAAGGGCAAGCACGCCATCTCTGGCGCGCTCAGCCCGCATGACGCCGCGGCGGTGCTCGGCCCCGAGGCGGCCCGCGCGGCGGATCGTCTCTGCGTGCCGGTGCCGGGCGCCCGCAGCTTTGACGAGCTGCTCGACCGTACCGAGGAGGCGCTCGCCTCCGTCATCGACCATATGAGGGCCGGAGACATCGAGGCCCGCCCGGCCACCCCGCACGCGTGCGACTGGTGCCCGGTCACCGGTTGCGAAAGGAGGCAGTAATGGGCGAGCAGGACTTTCTGAGCTCGTTGCCGCCCGAGGTGGCAAGCCTGTTTGACGGCCTCAAGCCCGAGCAGCAGCGCATCGTGACCACGCTCGACCGCCCCGTCTTCGTGGCGGCCGGCGCCGGCTCCGGCAAGACCTTCACCCTCACGCGCCGCATCGTGTGGGCCCTGTGCCCCGGCTCGGGCGAGGACGGCAAGCCCTTCCTGGACAGCCTCGACCAAGCCCTCATCATCACCTTCACCGAGAAGGCGGCAGGAGAGATCAAGGAGCGCATCCGCAGCTCGCTGCGCGACGCAGGCCTTGCCGAGGAGGCGCTGAAGGTCGATTCCGCCTGGGTGAGCACCATCCACCACATGTGCGGCCGCATCTTGCGCACCCACGCGCTCGACCTCGGGCTCGACCCGAACTTCAAGATGATCGGCGCCCAGACCGCAAGCCTCCTGCATGCCCAGGCCTGCGAGAAGGCCCTGGCTGACTTTGCGGGGGACCCGGGGCTCGATGCCCTCTATGCGGAGTACCGCTCCGGCAACGACAGCGCCAAGGAAGGCGTGCTCGGCCTGGTCTCGCAGGTCTCCAACAAGGCGGCAAGCGCGCTCGAGGGCCTCAAGTCGCTCGAGTTCGTTTCGGCCACCGAAGACGTGGACGGCACCATGTCCGCCCTCAAGCTTGCCTACGAGGCCTTGTGCGCCTGCGACTCCAAGTACGAGGACGAGCTCGAGCGCATGCGCGCGGAACTTGCCGCCGTCGAGGGCTACTTTGAGTTGCCTCCCGCCAAGCGGACCGCCAAGGCCGCGCGCGACATCGCAGACGGTCTCAAGGGGCCCAACGGCAACAAGTGGCGCGCCAAGGCCGTGAAGGAGTTCAGTGACGAGGCCAAGGCCGCCCTCGCGCAGGCGAAGGCGGGCTGCGCCATGGCCTGCGCGCAGAGCCTGGAGGAGCCCCTCAGGCGCCTGGTCGCCCACGTGGAGGAGCTCTATGCCGATGCCAAGGAGAAGCGCGGCGAGCTCGACAACGACGACCTGCTGCAGACCCTGGCAAACGCCTTCCGCGAGCATCCCGAGATCGCGGCCGAGTACGCAAACAAGTTCCGTCTGGTGATGGTGGACGAATTCCAAGACACCAACGCCCAGCAGGTGAGCATGGTCAAGGGCCTCTCCGGCCCCGATGCCTGCCATCTCACCACGGTGGGCGACGCCCAGCAGGCCATCTACGGCTTCCGCGGGGCGGACGTGAGCGTGTTTGAGGAGCATGGCCTCTCGGTGGGGGAGGACAACACGGTACGGCTCGACTTCAACTTCAGAAGCGACGACGCCATCCTGCGCTTTGTGGCCCGTACCTGCGGAGACACGGGCATCGTGCCGAACTTCATGGACCTGCACCCCAAGCCGGGGCGCGAGAGCAAGTTCCCCGACGGCGTGTGCCCGCGCGTGGTGGTGGAGCTCACGAGGGCCCACAAGCTCGGGCAGAAGTCGGTTTCCAAGGAGCTGCGCGACCGCATGGCCGCCGCGCAGCTCGCGGACCGCCTGGCCGCCATCCGCGAGGCCGGCGTGGCCCCGCGCCAGATGGCCGTGCTCATGCGCAGCCTCAACCAGGCCGACATCTACATCGCCGCCCTGCGCGAGCGCGGGCTCGAGAGCGTGGTCGTGGGCGGCTCCACCTTCTCCTCGGCGCCCGAGGTGCGCGTGGTGGAGGCGCTGCTGCATGCCTTGGCCTCCCCGCAAGACACCAAGACGGGGCTCTATCCCGTGCTCGAGGGCGGGATGTTCGAGCTCGACGCAGACGATATGCTGCTGCTTGCCACCAAGCCGCAAGACGTGCTGGACGCACCGGCCAAGCGCCGCATCTACCCAGGCGTCCGTCCGGACGCGCCGGACTTTGGCGGCGTCGAGCCCTCCGAGCGCCTCAAGGCCGCGCGCCGCGTGATGGGGCGCGCCTGGGATCGCGTGGGAAAGATGCCCATCGCCGACGTCTGCCTCATGGCCGTGCGCGAGTCCGGCTGGCTGGCGAGGCTCGAGCGCCAGGGTGTCCAGGGCCGCGCCGTGGCGGCGAACGTGCTCGCCGCCATACGCCACGTCCGCGAGCTTTCGGACGAGTTTGGCCTGGACGCGGCCCTTGTGGCCGACGAGTTCTCGCGCTGGCTCAAGAAGGTGAAGGAGGGTCCGGCCTCGCTTTCCGGCGAGGGCCTGGACGCCGTGAGCTTCATGACGGCGCATGCCTCCAAGGGCCTCGAGTTTGACGTCGTGGCCGTGGTGGGCTGCTGCGGCTCGGAGTACACGCGCCAGGCGCCGCGCCTGCTCTCCATGAGGGACGGCGACCGCGAGCTGCTCTCCCTGGCGCCCGCGAGCCTTACCCTGCCAGACCTCGGCGAGGACGCGCCGACCTGCCCCGAGGAGTGCAAGACCCCGCTCGAGTGGCGCGTGCTCATGGATCAGAAGCGCGTCACCGACGAGGAGCGCGAGGACGGGCGACTGTTCTACGTGGCGCTCACCCGCGCCAAGGAGTGCGTGGTCCTGTGCCTCTCGGCCACCGAGAAAAAGGGCGGAGAGCTGAGCCCGAAGATGACCGGCACCATTGCGGAGGGCCTCTTTGGCGAGCGCCCGCTTGCCGGCAACGGCCGCTTTGAGTACGGCGGCGTGGCAGACGGCCTCGTTCGATGCGTTGACCTCTCTCGCTGCGAGGACGGCGTCTCGGTGGACTCGGGCAACACACTGCCTCCCTGCGCCGCCACCCGAGCCTGCGCCAAGGCCGGCAAGGGGGAGGACGAGGTATCGAGCACCGACGGAGGTGCCGCGGCCGGGACGGACGCCTCTGCCGCCGCGATTGCCGGAGATGCCGCGGACGCTGCGGTTGGCTGTGCTGCTGATGCGGGCCGCGGTGCCGTGGACGCCGAATCCGGGGCGAGGGGAGCGTTCGAGCTCTTTGACATAAACGCCCAGACCGAGGCGCCGCTTTCGTACTGGCGCCCGCGCGAGGACGTCTTTAGCTATTCGTCTGCCCATCAGATTCTGCGGAACCAGCGCCTTGAGGGGACGGCCGGTGCAGCGCAGGCTGGGGGCGAGGTGCCTTCCGTGGTGGCTGGCTGGGATGTCGTTGCGCCTGGTCAGAACGCTGCAAACGCTGCGCCCGGCTGCGTGACTGACGCTGCGGCCAGGGACGGTGACGCATCGGCAGCATTTGGCGCCGCGCCCGCGAACAAGCCGCTTGAGCTCGATGACGTGCTGAGCTTGCCGGTGCCCTTGTCTCCCGGTGCCGATGAGCTGGCTCGCGCCAACGAGGTGCCCGCGAGCGAGGCGCCGCAGGCCGGCCGCAGGCGCATGCCCGAGCCCAAGCCCTCGACGGAAGACGACGGCGAGCCGGCCCACACCGACGACGCCGACCGCGCCACGAGCCTGGGCTCGGCCTTCCACGAGCTTGCGCGCTATATGGTGGAGACGGGCTCTGCGCCCAGCGCCCACCGCGTGGAGCTGGTGGCCGGCGCCTATGGCGTGGGGCCGCGTGACCGCAAGCGCCTCTCGGCCGCCCTTGCGCGTTGGGAGCGCTCGGCCATCCGCGCCGAGGCTCGCTCGCGCGCCTGCCTGCGCGCCGAGGTGCCCTTCTTCTGCGAGGTCGACTCGCCGCTGGGCCACGAGCTCGAGGGCGCCATCGACCTTCTGGCCACCGATGGGGCGCCGTGTGCCGCAGCGGTCTCAGACGGTGACGCCACGCTGGCTTGCGGGGCGGGGGAGTCCGGTGCTTTTGAGGACCCCGCGCGCGATTCCGGCGCCGTGTCCGCAGAAGCGCCGTCTGCCCTGCTCGTGGACTACAAGACGGGCGACCACGGCGCCACCTACGCCCAGATTCGCGAACGTCACGAGATGCAGGCGCGCTTCTATGCCTGCGTCCTGCAGCGACAGGGCTATGCCGCCGTCACCTGCGCCTTCGTCTGCGTTGAGCTCGAGGACGAGCATGGCGAGCCCGTGGTGTGCCGCTACGAGTTCGCGCCGGCTGAGGGCGGCGCGAGGTCCTAGGCCATGCCGACCGAGCTGGCTGCGGCCTGGGCTCATGGGCCCAGGCCAACTCAGCTAACCGCGCGTGGGCTTGTTGTTGCGCCTGCTAGCCGGAACCAATGGCAGTGCAGGATTGGCTCCAAAGTCAAATCTGACAGAACCAATGCGGCGCGGGCCGGGTGCCCAAGCCGTGAGCAAGGAGACCGTATGTCCGTAATCGAGATAGCTGCGTTTGCCATTGCGGCGCTGAGCGTCTGCTTGGCCATCTTTGGGTTCGTCAAGGCCGGCAAGCAGGGGTCGCTGCGCTCCGACGTGGACGGGCGGCTCGACGAGCTCGAGGGCCTCATGAACTCCCTAGCCTCGCAGCAGGCCACCTCGGCCGCCTCCTCCAGGGCCACGCTCGAGGCGCTCTCGCGCAACGTGGAGCAGGCCGGCACCCGCGTGGACAGCCTGCGCCATGACGTGACGGGCCAGCTCGCCACCAACTCGCAGATGGTCTCCCAGCAGCTCCAGGCCAACTCGCGCGCCATAACCGAGCAGCTCCAGGGCAACACCAAGGCCACCAACGAGCAGCTCGAGCTCATCCGCCAGGACAACCAGCGCCAGCTCAGCCAGATCCGCGAGACCGTGGACGAACGCCTCACCAAGACGCTCAACGACCGCCTCTCCACCTCGTTCAGGCAGATCAACGACAACCTCGAGGCCGTCTACAAGGGCCTGGGCGACATGCAGACGCTCGCCGCCGGCGTGGGCGACCTCAAGAAGACCCTCTCCAACGTGAAGACGCGCGGCATCTTGGGCGAGGCCCAGCTCGGCGCCATCCTCTCCGAGGTGCTCGCGCCCTCGCAGTACGAGCAGAACGTGGCCACCAAGCCGGGCAGCTCCGAGCGCGTGGAGTTTGCCGTGAAGCTGCCGGTGGAGCAGGGCGAGCCCATCCTCTTGCCCATCGACGCGAAGTTTCCCGGCGAGACCTACGTGCAACTTCGCGATGCCTTGGAGGATGGCGACCGTGACACCATCGCGGCGGCGCGCAAGCAGCTGGAGACCCGCATCAAGGGCGAGGCGAAGGACATCTCCACCAAGTACATCAGCGTGCCCGACACCACCAACTTCGCCATCATGTTCCTGCCCTTTGAGGGGCTCTACGCCGAGGTCGTGAACATGCCCGGGCTCATCGAGTGCCTGCAGCGCGACTACCACGTCAACGTGGCCGGGCCCTCCACCATGGCGGCCATCCTCGGCAGCCTGCAGATGAGCTACCAGACCTTTGCCCTGCAGCGCCGCACCGACGAGGTGCTGCGCGTGCTGCAGGCCGTGAAGGCCGAGCTGCCCAAGTACCAGGCCGAGCTGCAGAACGCCAAGCGCCAGATTGACCTTGCGGGCCGCACGGTGGACAAGATCATCACCACCCGCACCAACGTCATGGAGAAGAAGCTCAACACCATCTCCGAGGGACTCAGCGACGC
>CAVHKV010000046.1:0-1423 GCA_963636635.1 uncultured Bacteroidales bacterium | reverse complement strand
GATTCCCGCTTCAACTGCGCTCGGCAACAGAAAAGGCCACCTGCAACGGGTGGCCTTTTCGTTAGGTGCGATTGAAACTCTACGGTTGAGGCGTTCGCAGCCCTACTTCACGCTGACGGACCTGAACTCGTAGCCGTTGGGGTGACGCGAGATGGAGTACTCGAACGGCGTGCCGTCGTCCAGGAACACCACCTGCTCGACCTCGAGCAGCGGCGAGTTGGCGCCCACGCCCAGCCACTTCTGCTCGTCCTTGGTGGGCAGCACGGCCCGCACCACGCGGTGCGCGCTGGAGATCTTGAGCCCAAGCTCGCCCTCGATGTAGCCGTAGATGGAGTCCTCGAGCGTCTTTGCCCTGAGGTTGGGGATGACGTTGATGGGCATATAGGTGTACTCGATCGCATGGACCTCGCCGCCGGAGAAGCGGACGCGGACGATGCGGTAGCAGAACTCGTCGGGCTCGATGTCCAAGAAGGAGGCGGCCTCGGGCGACGGGGGCTCGACCTTGAACTCCTTCACCTGGGTCTCGACCTTGAGGCCGAGCGCCGCCTGCTCGCTCACGAAGCCGCCCATCTGGCCGCTCGTCTCGAACTGGCCGGGCTTTCCGCCGAGCATGGGCCTGATGTTCTTCACGAACGAGCCCGATCCGCGCCTGCGGGAGATGAGGCCGCTTCCCTCGAGCTCGTCGAGCGCCTTCTTCACCGTGATCTTGCTCACGGAGTAGAGCTCGCAGAGCTTCTCGATGGGAGGCAGCTGGTCTCCCGGGCGGTAGCTCCCGTCTTCGATCTTCTTCTTGAGGTCGGCTACGACGACCTCGTACTTCATGGCCATGGTTCCTCCGGTGGTGGGCGATGGCAAAAGCCTAGCCGCTGCTAGGGGCGTGCGGGCCAAATTTACATACCCACATCGTAGGTATACCACTCGCCTAGAAAAATATACCGCTCGCCCCGAAATGGCAGGACTGGATATTGAATTAAGCAGAGCGATAAACAGAATAAACCTGACATACCTAATCCAAACATACAGTATGCCGAATAGGATAACCTGACCACGAGCGAGGAGCTGCGCATGACGGAAGAGAAGCTGACGCTGCCCGATGACTTCTTCTTTGGGGCGGCCATGTCGGGTCCCCAGACGGAAGGCCAGTGGAACCAGGGCGGCAAGCTCGAGAACCTGTGGGACACCTGGTCCATGGAGAGCCTCGGCGAGTTCTACAACCGCGTGGGCTCCTACGGCGGCAACGACTTCATGGCCAAGTACGTCGACGACCTCGCCCTGCTCAAGGAGCTTGGTCTCAGCTCCTACCGCACCTCCATCCAGTGGAGCCGCCTGCTCGACGCGCAGGGCAAGCTCAACCCCGAGGGCGCCGCCTGGTACCACGAGCTCTTCCGTGCCTCCGCCGAGGCCGGCCTCGAGGTGTTCGTGA
>CAVHKV010000045.1:2288-8596 GCA_963636635.1 uncultured Bacteroidales bacterium | reverse complement strand
CGCATGAAGTCCACGCCCGTCTGCTCGCAGTAGCGGGCGTAGAGCACGAACCCGCCAATAACCCGCTGCTTAACAGCTGCGGCGTTTTCGTTGCCGGCATGCTCGCCGGCCGCCTGACCGCTCGCTGGACCGACAACATGATGCTCAGGAGACTCGTTATCCAAAGCCCCGCAGGTAAGTTGTGAGCCGTTCCCGCAGAGGCCATCGCTGGTGTGAGAATCGTCCCGGGCCAAGCCCTCGGAGTCGACGGCATCAGACACCTCGCGTCCCAGCCCCACGCCCAGCTCGCCACGGTGCTCGCAGAGGCCATCGCCGGTGTGGGAATCGTCCTGGGCCAAGCCCTCGGAGTCGACGGCACCAGACACCTCGCGTCCCAGCCCCACGCCCAGCTCGCCACGGTGCTCGCAGAGGCCATCGCCGGTGTGGGAATCGTCCTGGGCCAAGCCCTCGGAGTCGACGGCACCAGACACCTCGCGTCCCAGCCCCACGCCCAGCTCGCCACGGTGCTCGCAGAGGCCATCGCCGGGGTGAGAATCGCTCTGGGCCAGGCCCTCGGGGCCGCCAGCTTCAGAGGCCTCGCAACCCGACACGTCATCCAGCTCGCCACGGCGCTCCTCGTAGAAGCGGTCGAAGCCCTCCTGCAGAAAGTAGCTGAGTAGCGCGCCCTTGGTTTTGAAGTGGTAGAAGAAGGTACCGTTGGAAACTCCGGCGCGCTCGCAAACGCGCTTGGTGGTGAGACCTTCAATACCCTGCTCGGCCGCGATGGCCTGCGCCGCAAGGAAGATCTTCTCGCGCGTACGCTCGGCGTTCCTCAGCGTGGCGGTGGACTTTACCGGCTTTGGCCCCTTGCCCGTCTCGTCCATAACCGCCCCCGTCATCCATCACAATTAGATTCCAAACTCTCTGTTAGGCCACGGGTGACATTTAACGTCTCGGCCGTTTTGCTCCGGCGGCCCGAAATGGCGGAAAAGAAAGAGCCGTGGGCACGCTCGGCAAGGCATCGGAGCGGGTGGGACCATGTCAGCTGTGGCCTAACGGAGAGATTTCAAAACACTTTACCAAAGCGGGCTTAGACGACCGGCGCCGCCGAATCAAAACTGTCCATCGAAAGGGTGATTTGCTCGTTGGCCATAGCCCCCGAACTCCGAGCTCGCGGGCAAATGCATGGTCCATATCTTCTCCTGGGTCTATTGCAACAGGTCCAGTCTCCAGAGAAACAAGACTGGACTTCGCCCAAGTTATTGTGACACCGCACGTGACTCACCAAATTAAAGCACTCAGGATCCTCCTGAAGCGCCTGCCTTACGCCAGGCTCGCCCAAATCCTTCGCGGCCGGCTCATAGCCCGCCAAAGCAAAAGCGCCCCGGAGCTTGTCCGGGGCGCCCATCGCACGCATATTATCGCGGCCGTCTACCAGCTCAGGAGCTCGTAGCCCGTCTCGGTGACGACGAGCTGGACCTCCCACTGGGCGGAGTCGGAGCCGTCGGCCGTGCGGACGGTCCAACCGTTGGGGTCGTCCATGTCGATGTCGGCACCACCGGCGTTGACCATGGGCTCGATGGTGAAGCACATGCCCGGGGCCAGCACCACGCCCTCGCCCGGCTCGCCCACAAAGCCCACGAAGGGGTCCTCGTGGAACTCCAGGCCAATGCCGTGGCCGCCAAACTCGCGCACCACGTTGAAGCCGGCCTCCTCCACGCAGGTCTGCACGGCGTGGGCCACGTCGCCCAGCGTGTTCCAGGCCTTCACCTGCTCAAGGCCGCGCTGCACGCTCTCGCGCGTGACGTCCACCAGGCGCTTGCGCTCGGGCGAGACCTCGCCGATGCAGAACATGCGGCTCGAGTCCGAGTAGTAGCCGTCGAGGATGGTGGAGCAGTCCACGTTGACGATGTCGCCGTCCTTGAGGACGTCGTCCTCGCTGGGGATGCCGTGGCAGACCACGTCGTTGATGGAGGTGCAGACGCTCTTGGGGTAGCCCTCGTAGTTGAGGTCGGCAGGAATGCCGCCGTGCTCCACGGTGTAGTCGTAGATCCACTTGTCCACCTCGGCGGTGGTGACGCCGGCGCGGATGTGCTCGCCCACGTAGTCCAGCACGCCGATGTTGATGGCCGCCGAACGCTTGATGCCCTCGATGTCCTCGGGCGTCTTCAGCAGCGCGCGGACGAGAACCTCCTTGCCCTGGTTGTAGAGAGCGTCCAGGCGCTCGTCGATGGCCGCGTGGCACTTCTTGTACTTCTTGCCGCTGCCGCACCAGCAGGCATCGTTGCGGCCGGGGACGTAATCGTTGTCATACATGGCTAACTTCCTTTCTTCCGCAGCAAGTATGGCACTTCTGGCCAAGCTCGGCAGACGCCAGGCGAGGGTTTGGCCACACGCTACGAAAAAGCCGGCCCCTCGCTTGGAGGGACCGGCTTGCTTGCTCTATGGCAGCTGCGTTGCCCGAGTGCGCGCCTTGCGACGGCTAGACCGCTCGCGCCACCTCAAACCCGCAGCTAGGCAGCTCGCGAAAGGCTAGTTCCAAGCCTTGCCGTCGGAGCCGAACTCGCAGATGAGCTCCTTGGTGCGCTCGACGATGGCGGCACGGCCGTCGGCGAGGAGCTTGCGGGGGTCGTAGCCCTTACCCTGCTGGTCCTTGCCAGCCTCGACGTACTTGCGGGTGGCGGCGGCGAAGACGACCTGCAGGTCGGTGTTGACGTTGACCTTGCAGACGCCCAGGGAGATGGCCTTCTGGATCTGGTCGACCGGAATGCCGGTGCCGCCGTGGAGGACGAGGGGCAGGTCGCCGGTCTTGGCCTTGATGGCGGCCAGCTGGTCGAAGGACAGGCCCTTCCAGTCGGCCGGGTAGAGGCCGTGGATGTTGCCGATGCCGCAGGCGAGGAAGTCAACGCCGAGGTCGGCGATCTGCTTGCACTGCTCGGGGTCGGCCAGCTCGCCGTCGGAGGCAACGCCGTCCTCGACGCCGCCAATGCCGCCAACCTCGGCCTCAATGGAGATGCCCTTGCTGTGGGCAAGCTTCACGAGCTCGGCGGTGTGGTCCAGGTTGGTCTGGAAGTCCTTCTCGTGGGAGCCGTCGTACATGATGGAGGAGAAGCCGGCCTCGATGGCCTTGAAGCAGTCCTCGTAGGAGCCGTGGTCGAGGTGAAGGGCGACGGGCACGGTGATGTTGAGGGTGTCCATCATGTCAACGACGACGTCGTGGCAGAGCTTGAAGCTGGTCATCCACTTGGCGGCACCGGCGGTGCACTGGATGATGAGCGGGCTCTGGAGCTCCTCGGCAGCCGTGAGGATACCGTAGGTCCACTCAACGTTGTTGGTGTTGAACGCGCCGAGGCCGTAGTGGCCCTTCTCGGCAGACTGGAGCATGTGCGTAGCGTTAACGAGCATGTGGAACCTCCATTTGGTTCAAAACGACATAACACTAACCGCTAGTGAGTATACTCGCGCGGCCGAGCGCGGACGGCTTCATTTTGCGAATTTGCAGCTAGATGGCCAAGTTGTTCGGCAAAGCGTGGTCATTTGCCACCAAGCTGACCACTGCATCTAAGTCATTTGGAAAGGCTTGCCGCGCGACCGTCACAGCCCGTCCACAGAGCAGCCGCAAGGGCAGACGCTAGGCGTAGCGGACCATCTCGAGAACGAAGGCGAAGACAGCGACCACGGCCATGGCGGCAGCGGACGAGAAGAGGAAGACGTCGGCAATTGTGAGCAGGCGGCCGGCCGCACGGGAGACGCGGCGGGCGGCGATCTCGGCCACGCCGGAGAGCACCATGGTGGCCACGAGCATGAGCACACAGGCAAGCAGCAGCGAAAGCAGCACGATGCGCTGCCAGGTTACGTCAACTCCCACAAGCGCATACGGCCCGGCCTCGGCCAGGGCAACTCCCAGCACGGCCGCCACGCCAGCACGACAAATCCCAGAATCAGACATCAAACGCTCCTTCTCACATAGTTGCTGCGTCTACAATAGCCGAGATAGACAAGTTGCGGACAATCCGTCCTCAGCATACGAAAGGACCCGCATGAACGACTTCACCTTCTCCATGCCCACGCAGGTCGTCTTTGGCAAGGGCGTCACCGACCGCACCGGCGCCGAGCTCGCCGCGCGCGGCTTCCGCCACGCCTTCGTGGTCTTTGGCTCCGGCTCGGTCGTTCGCACCGGCACGCTCGACCGCGTCCTCGCCTCGCTCGACGAGGCCGGCATCGCCCACACCGAGTTTGGCGGCGCGCGCCCCAACCCCAGCCTGGCCCACGCCCGCGAGGGCATCGCGGCAGCCCGCGAGAGCGGAGCCGACGTGGTGCTCGCGGTGGGCGGCGGCTCGGCCATCGACACGGCCAAGGGCATCGCGCTTGGCGTTGCCTACGAGGGCGACGTCTGGGACCTCTACACCCACGCCGCCAAGCCGGTGGCCGAGGGCAAGCCGCCCGTGGCCTGCGTGCTCACCATCCCGGCCGCGGGCTCCGAGGCCAGCGCCTCCAGCGTGCTCACCAATGACGAGCTGCAGCTCAAGAAGGGTCTTTCATCCGAGCTCAACCGCCCCGTCCTCGCCATCATGGACCCCGAGCTCACCTTTACGCTGCCGGCCTACCAGACGGCCTGCGGCGCCACCGACATCATCGCCCACATCATGGAGCGCTTCTTCTCCACCGCCGGCCCCGTGCCCGTCACCGACGAGCTGGACTGCGGCATCATCCGCGCCGTGATGGCCGAGACCGAGCGCGTCATGGACGACCCCGCCTGCTACGACGCGCGCGCCAACATCATGTGGGCGGGCACCCTCGCCCACAACGACCTGGCCGGCTGCGGCCGCGGCATGGACGGTGGCCGCGCGGGCGGCTGGGAGAGCCACGGCATGGAGCACGAGCTCTCCGCCCACAACGCCGAAGTGGCCCACGGCGCCGGCCTTGCCGTGATCATTCCGGCGTGGATGCGCTACGTGTGGCAGGCCAACCCCGAGCGCTTCCTCACCTTTGGCGCCCGCGTCTTCGACATCGAGCCGGTGGACATCGAGGAGGACTGCATCGACGCCACGCCCGAGGAGGCCGTCGAGGACGCCGTGTTGGCCACCATCGACGAGCTGCAAGCCTTCTTCTGCTCCATCGGCATGCCGCGCACCCTGGGCGAGCTGGGCTTTGTTGAGAGCGACATCGACGCGCTGCTCGCCACGCTCGAGCAGAACAAGGGCGCCGTCTTTGGCCAGCTCAAGCCGCTCACCATGGAAGACGCCCGCGCCATCTACGAAAGCGCCCTCTAGCCATGTTCACCTGGCCCTGGAAGCGCAAGGAGAGGGAAGCCACCGCGCAACGCGCGGACGAGGTTGGCTTGGGCGAGGCCGGCGCCGCACAAGATGCGGGTGCGGCGCAGACCTCGCGCAACGACGGTAGCTCCGCCCACAAGGATGGCGCCGGGCAAGGCGCTGGCGCAGCAACAACGGAGGCTGAAGCCGGCAAGAACGGAGGCCCTGCGCCAGCGTCTGCCAGCGAGGCCCACACCGAAGCCACCGACCCCTCCCCTGCCGAGGCAAGCGAATCCGGCCGCGTCCACGACCCCTACGAGCTGCCTGACCCGCCCGAGGAGCTGCCCGGTTGCCTGGGCGGCCCCATCGCGGACATGGCCGAGGTGGCAGCGCACTACGACGTGACCGAGGTCATCAGGCTCTTCCTCGTCTTTGACGGCACCGTGCAGGGCGTGGGCTTTCGCTGGACCACCCAAGCCCTGGCCGAGAAGGTTGGCATCACCGGCTGGGTGCGCAACATGGACGACGGCACCGTTCAGGCCGAGATGCAGGGCCCGGGCCACGACATCTGCCGCGTGCTCGCCGCCCTGCGCGGCCAGTTCATCGACGCCTGGGCCAACTACGAGGTCCTGCGCCGCATGAAGTTCCACTTCGTCATCACCCACTGCGAGCGCATGGCCCCGCGCGAAGGCGAAACCGCCTTCAACGTGAGGTTCTAGCAACAAGCCAGCCAAGCCGTCAGCCGCCGGAGCGGTATGCCCGAAAAGCAAACATTCCGCAGCAGCCAGTGGAATGAAGCCCTCCAGCGAATGCGAGCGAGGACGTTTGCGTTCGGGCATATCGCGCAGGCGGCACGCATGTCGCAAGCTCATCGGCCACGTAAGCCGCCGGAGCGGTATGCCCGAAAAGCAATCATTCCACAGCAGCTAATGGAGCGAAGCCCCCAGCGCAGGTGAGCGAGGACGTTTGCGTACGGGCGCGCCGCTCAGGCGGGCCACAAGCAGATGGCAAGGGGCCGCGCCGCGCAGGCCAGACAGCAAAAGGGACCCGCCTCAGATGGGACGGGCCCCTTGC
>CAVHKV010000045.1:0-2278 GCA_963636635.1 uncultured Bacteroidales bacterium | reverse complement strand
GCTCTCGCTATAGGCAGGCAGGCTTACTCGGCAGGCTGGTCGGCGTAGCCGTAGTGGCCCTGGGCCTCGAACTTGGCCATGTCGCTTGCGGCCATGCCCTGGGCGTGGCCGGAGTCGTGGCGCTTGGCGTAGTCGGGGCTGGCCTCGTCGTCCCAGAGGCGCTCGGCCACCGGCGCCCAGGCCGCGGCGGCCGCCACGGTCTTCTCACGCAGCTGCTCGGGGCTCTCCTGCTCCACCAGGTCGGTGGAGTGCGCGCCCGACTCGGCCACGAGGCGCGGCAGGGTGTCGGGGTTCTCCAGCATGGGGCAGGGCTTGAGGTGGTTGGCGTTGAAGGGCTGGCCCTCGTAGTACTTCATGAAGATGGGGCTACCCAGGGCGTCCAGCAGGCTCACGTCGCGGATGTTGACGTTGGAGTAGTGGATGAAGACGCAGGGCTCCACGTCACCGGCGGCGTTGATGTGCAGGTAGCGACGGCCGCCGGCGATGCAGCCGCCCACGTACTCGCCGTCGTTTTGGAAGTCGAGCGTGAACAGGGCCTTCTTCTGGCGCATCTCGCGCACGAAGTGGTACATCTTCTCGCGCTGCTCGGGCGTGGGGATGAGGTCGGCCGTGGCGGCGCGGCCCACCGGCATGAAGTGGAAGTACCAGCAGAACAGGGCGCCCTTCTCGATCATCCAGTCCATGTTCTCCTCGGTGGCCACGGTGTCGGCGTTGGCCTTTGTCCAGCAGCAGGAGATGCCGAAGGGCAGCTTGTGGGAGCGCAGCAGGTCCATGGCGCGCTCGATTTTGTTGTAGACGCCCTCACCGCGGCGCGCGTCGGTGGTGTGCTCGTTGCCCTCGGCCGAGATGGCGGGTACGAAGTTGCCCACGCGAATCATGTCCTGGCAGAAGTCCTCGTCGATGAGGGTGGCGTTGGTGAAGCACAGGAAGATGCAGTCGCTGTGCTTCTCGCAGATGCGGATGAGGTCATGCTTGCGCACGAGCGGCTCGCCGCCCGTGTAGATGTACATGTGGGTGCCCAGCTCCTTGCCCTGGGTCACGATGGAGTCGATGTCCTCAAAGCTGAGGTTCTGCTGGTGGCCGTACTCGGCGGCCCAGCAGCCGGTGCAGTGCAGGTTGCAGGCGCTCGTCGGGTCGAGCAGGATGGCCCAGGGGATGTTGCGCTGGTACTTCTCGCGCGACTTCTCCTGCACGGGCCAGGCCAGCAGGTTGCCGTCGACGAGCAGGGCCTTGAGCAGCTTGGTGCGCATCTCGGGGTTGAGGTCGAACACGCGCATCATGAGCTGGTACCAGTTGCCGCGGCTCTTGATGACGTCGGTGAAGGCCTGGCGCTGCACCGGGAACACGTTGTCGGGCACGAGCTTGTTCACCAGGTCCATGATCTTGTCGATGTGCTCGGCGGGGTTCTCGTCCAAGTAGTCGACGAGCTTGTTGAGTGCGGCGCGCTCCGCGGCCTGAGTGAGTCCCATGTGCTAGCTCTCCTTTGCGGGAACCGTCTTGAGGCGGAACCCCTTCCCTTGTTGGCGCGGCCTTGCGGCGTTGCCACTTCCAAGCCGACGCCCGCGGGCGGGGCTCCCCCTGTGCCAGGCAGGCCCGCGGCGCCCTCCCTTCGCGGCGGCGCGAACGTTGCCCTCGCGGACGGCCCCGCCTACGGCGTCGTCCGCCTTCGGAAAGTCGCCCCGAAAAGATGGCCCATACGGCCTCCCACGAGTTCGGCTTCTGGCGGTCTTATGTCAACCACCTACGGCATGGTACCCCTCTGAAATCTTATGTAAACCGGGAATCTTATGTAATATTTCGAGCTTAACGGCATATGTCCACAATTAAGGGAGCATCTTCTCGAGCCACCGCCTGTAGAGTATACTTTGGCTAACTTAACCGAAGCTAACTCTTGGAACCGGGAGGCAGCATGGCCACGCTCCTCGCACATAAGCGCAGCTCCAACCCGCGGCAAAGCGTCGCCCTTGGCGCCCCCTACCTCGTCGTGCGCGACCTCAAGAAGCACTACGGCGAGGGCGAGGCCCGCATGCAGGTGCTCGACGGTGTCTCCACCACCGTCAACAAGGGCGAGATCTGCGTCATGCTCGGCCCCTCGGGCTCGGGCAAGTCCACCTTCCTCAACATGATCGGCGGGCTCGAGGGCGCGGACTCCGGCTCCATCAGCGTGGGCGGCACCGAGCTCACCAAGCTCTCGGCCAAGCAGCTCGGCGAGTACCGCAGGGACGAGCTGGGCTTCGTCTTCCAGTTCTACAACCTCGTGCCCGACCTCACCATCCGC
>CAVHKV010000044.1:0-5248 GCA_963636635.1 uncultured Bacteroidales bacterium | reverse complement strand
TCCTTCCAACATGGGCCCCTCGGGCCTTCTCTGACGCGCCTTACTATACCCATCGACCGCGAACCGAGCCGCGAAAATCGCGCGGGTGCCGCAACTCATCGGAGAGTGCCCGAGCGGTTTGGCGTGACGGTGGGGGCTGCCGCGCGGAGGCACGGTGTCCGCATGCGAAATCAACTGCGGAGGCACGCCCCCGGCTGCGCGTGAAATCGGCGCAACGACACACCCGGGGGTGCGCGCGGTCAGCCGCGATGCCCGGCTCGCAAGCCCAACGCCACCGTCACGCACATCGCCCGATGCCAACGTCACGCACGCCGCCCGGCCAGCGCCACCGCGCGCCTCACCCCCCCCTAGCGGTTGCGCTCCTTGAGCGTGCGGGCAATCTCGCGGTCCACGTCGCGCTTGGCCATGTCGGCGCGCTTGTCGTAGAGCTTCTTGCCGCGACCCAGGCCGATGACGAGCTTGACGCGGTTGTGCTCGTCAAAGTACATCTCGAGCGGAACGAGGGCCATGCCCTTGGTGCGCAGCTTGCCGTCCAGGTAGTCAATCTGCTTGCGGTGCAGCAGCAGCTTGCGCTTGCGGTCGGAGTCCACGTTGAAGATGGTGCCGTGGCTGAAGGGGTGGATGTGCACGCCGTGCAGCCAGCACTCGCCGTTGCGGATGAGGCAGAACGAGTCCGTGATCTGCGAGGCGCGCTCGCGCAGGCTCCTCACCTCGGTGCCCTTGAGGACGAGGCCCGCCTCGAAGGTCTCCTCGATGGCGTACTCGTGGCGCGCGGACTTGTTGCGCGCGATGGTCTTGCGCTCGCGCTTCTTAGGCATCGGCATGGCCGGCACCGCCCTTCTCGGAAGGCTCGGCTGCGCCATTGTCGACAGCGGGGTCGCCGGCAGCATCGGCGCCGTCAGCAACAGCCTCGCCCTCGCCAGCGAGGCCATCGGCGGCGGCACCGGAAGCGAGCTCGCTACCAGCGGCATCGCCCTCAGTGGCAGAGCCGTCGGCAGCCTCGCCCTCGCCAGCGCCCTCCTCGTCGGACTCGCGGATGAGTGTGAGCAGCGCCTTCACGGCCGGCGCGCCCACGAGGTCGCGCGCGCGGACGGTGAGCGTGGTGGCCAGCGCGCGGTCGGTCGCCGCCACGTCGGTGGCGCACATGAGCAGGCACAGCGCCACCTCGGCGTTGGCGCCCTCGGGCAGGCCCTCCTGCGCGAGCACGGCCGCGGCCTGCTCGTCGGTGAGCGTGTCGGGGTCCTGGTCGGTGCCCTTCACGCGCTCGATGAGCCCGTCCAGCACGTTGTCGGACCAGTCGAGCCTGCGGGCGCAGCGCAGGGCCGCGGCCACGGCGGAGTCGGCCCCGGTGTCCATGAAGTGGCGGGCAAAGTTGCAGAAGGCGCGCACGAGGTGGCGCACGTCGCTCGCGCGCTCAAAGACGGAGTAGGAAAGCGCGAGGTACTCGTCCATGTCGCCGTTGGTGCGGTAGAGCTCGGCGAGGTCGAGGCGGTAGCCGCACTCCATCGGGTTCCAGCGCACGGCCTGGCGCAGGGCCTCGGTGGCGGCGGCGTAGTCGCCCTCGCTCACCAGGGCAAAGGCGAGGTCGGCGTAGAGGCGGTCGAGCGGCTCGCCCACGTCGTGCAAGGTGCGCGGGTCCTTCTCCACGCGGCGGTAGCACAGGCGCTCAAAGACGGTGGGGAAGCTGAACCACTGCTCCTCCTCGCTCGCCACGCAGTTGCGGTCCACGTACTCCTCGGCGTCGGCCGCGAGGCGCTCCAGCAGCTCGACGGCCAGCTCGCCCTGGCCACCGGCAAAGAGGCCCTCGGCGGCCTCGAGCTCCTCGGTCATGTTGGTGCGTTCGCTCATCTTCTGTCCTTTCGGGCGGAGGCGTTTGCCCCGCCTGCAGAGCCCGCGCCGCGGCGTCCGCGCGCGAGCGAAAAGTCAATCTGTCCCCGCTCGGGGGTGCATCCGGCCACCGTCACGGCAACGCGCTGGCCAAGGCGCCAGACGGCGCCGCTCGCCTCGCCGGTAAGGCACATCCTACCCTCATCGTAGGCGAACCACTCCTCGCCGAGGGCGCGAATGGGCAGCAGGCCCTCGGCGCAGGTCTCGTCCAGGCGCACGAACAGGCCGTAGCGGGCAATGCCGGTCACCACGCCCGAGTAGCTCTCCCCCACGTGCGCCTCCATGAGCTGGGCCATCTTGACCTTCTGGCTCTCGCGGGCGGCGGCGTCGGCGATGCGCTCACGGTCCGAGCACGTGCGGCAGAGCTGCGGCATGAGTCCGGCCGCGGCCTTGCGCGCCGCCTTGTCAAAGCCGGCCTCGCCGCCGTGGCCCAGCAGCGCCTTGAGCGCGCGGTGGACCGTGACGTCGGGGTAGCGGCGGATGGGCGAGGTGAAGTGGCAGTAGGCGTCCGCCCCCAGCGCGTAGTGGCCGTCGTTCCTGGGCAGGTAGACGGCTCGCTTCTGGGCGCGCAGCAACAGGGCGTTGGCCGCCGCCTCACCGGCCGTGCCCTTGGCGCGTTCGAGCACCGTCTGGATGGCGTAAGGGTCGCCCGTGCACAAGCGCTCCGCCTCTCCCGTGCGCAGCAGGTCGAGCTCGCGCAGGGGCGCAACCGTTGCCATGAGCGAGTCGGGCGAGGGCGGCTCGTGCACGCGGAAGGCGGCCGGCAGGCTGGCCTCGCGGCCCGCGAGCATCCCGGCCACGGCCTCGTTGGCCAAAAGCATGGCCTCCTCCACAAGGGAGGTCGCCCGGGTGCGGCGGCGCACGGAGACGCCGGTGGGCGTGCCGTCCTCGTCCAGCAGCACCTTGGCCTCGACGCCCTCAAAGTCCACGGCACCGCGGCGGCGCCTCACCTCGCGGCGAAGGCTCGCCACCTCGTCGAGCATATGCAGCATCTCGGCCACTTGCTCATGCGAGACGCCCTCCTCGCAGGGAAGCTTCTCGGCCTGCGACTTGCCCTCCAGCAGCGCGTCCACCTCGTCATAGCACAGGCGGGCGCCGGAGCGGATCGCCGAGCAGCACGCCCGGCTCGAGAGGACCTCGCCCGTGGCACTGAGCTCGATGAACACGCTCATGGCCAGGCGGCTCACGCCGGGGCGCAGAGAGCAGACGTCGTCGCAGAGACGCTCGGGCAGCATGGGCAGCACGCGGTCAACCAGGTAGGCCGAGCATGTCCGCGCGCGGGCCTCGAGGTCAATCGCAGAGCCCCAGCCAACGTAGTGCGTCACGTCGGCGATGTGCACGCCCAGGCGGTAGCCGCCCTCGGTGCGCTCGCACGAGACCGCGTCGTCAAAGTCCTTGGCCGTGGCGGGGTCAACCGTCACGCACAAAAGCCCGCGCAGGTCCTCGCACCAGCCCTGGGCCTCAAGCACGGCGTCCGCGTCGTCGGTGATGCCGGCGGCCTGTTCGAGCGCGGGCTGGCCAAAGCGCACGGCCAAGCCGTGGCTCGCGATAATGCGCTCGATGGGCAAATCGAGCCCCTCGGGCTTGCCGATGCGCCGCTCCACCGTGACCACGCCCGCCTCGTAGCGGCTCGGGTAGGTGAGGATGCGCGCCTCCACCACGTCGCCTGCGGCCACGCCCAGGCGCTCGGCGCTCGCGTCGTCCGGCAAGACGAAGAAGTCCCTGCGTATGCGCTCGTCGAGCGGCACCACGGCGCCCAGGGGGCCGGCCACCTCAAAGGTGCCCACGAAGCGCTCGCACGCACGGCGGAGCACCCCCTGCACCACGGCCTGCGGCTCGCCGGGTCCGCGCTTCACGAGAACCACGGTGGCCTCGTCGCCGTCCATGCCCTCGCGCAGGCCACCACGGGCCACCAGGAAGGTGCCCTCGGCCGTCTCGACCGTGGCAGAGCCGGGACGTGCCACGTGCAGCGTGCCCGCTAACGCCGCATGCCGGCCCCGCGTGGGACCGGCATGCCGTTGGTTCGAAGTCTTATGACGCCTCTTGGCCATCCGGCTCCCTAGACCTTGAGGTAACGCCTCATGGCGATGAGCGAGCCGAACATGCCGATGATGAGGCCCATGCCAACGAGCAGCCCGTAGGTGGAGAGCGTGGCGTGCGCGTTGATGGAGAAGCTCAGGAAGGTGATGCGCTCGGCGAGCATCGGCAGGCCAAAGCGACGGATCACCTCAAGCGCGGCGATGGCAAAGATGGAGCCAAAGAGCGCCTGGAGGATGCCCTCCATGATGAACGGCCCGCGGATGAAGCCGTTGGACGCGCCCACGAGGCGCTGGATGGCGATCTCGCGGCGGCGCGCGGAGATGGAGAGGCGGATCGTGTTGTTGATGAACACGAAGGCCACGAAGGTGAGCAGCGCCACGAGCACGAGCGTGATGATGCGGATCCAGTTCGTCACGGTGAAGAGGCGCTCAACGGTGCCCTGGCCGTACTGAACCTGGTCGGCCGGGTCGGAGGTGGTGCCGTCCTCGTTGGTGGTGACGTCGGCCACGGCGGCAAAGTCGGAGTCCGAGCCAAGGCGCTTGGCCACGCCCTCGACGTCCTGCGGGTCGGTGAGCTTGATGACCAGCGAAGCCGGGATGGGGTTGCGGTCATCGAGCGCGGCCACGGCGTCGGCGGCGTTCTTCTTGGTCATGGTCTCGCGGTACTCGGCCAGGGCCTCGTCCTTGCTCTTGTAGGTGACGGACTCGACCTCGTCCCAGCCCTCGACCTTGGTCTGCAGCGCGTTCACGGCAGAGTCGTCGGCGTTGTCGGAGAGGAACGCCTGGATGGTGACCTGGTCCTCCACGGTGCCCACCATGCCGTCGAGCAGCACGGAGCCCATGGCGAACAGGCCGATGATGAACAGCGACAGGAAGATGGTGACGACGGCACCAAAGGTGGTGGAGCCGTTGCGCACGAAGTGGTGCCCCGCCTCGCGGAGCGAATAGCCAATGTTAGACGGCGCCATAGTAGCCGTAGCCTCCCCTCTCCTGGTCACGGACGACGTGGCCGGCCTCCAGCGCGATGACGCGCTTGCGCATGGAGTCGACCATCTCGCGGTCGTGCGTCGCCATGAGGATCGTGGTGCCCGTGCGGTTGATTCGCTCGAGCAGCTTCATGATGCCCAGCGAAATCGCCGGGTCGAGGTTTCCCGTGGGCTCGTCGCAGACAAGCAGCGGCGGGCGGTTGACCATCGCTCGGGCGACGGAGACGCGCTGCTGCTCGCCGCCGGAGAGCTGGTCGGGGTAGACGTCCATCTTCTCGCCCAGGCCGACGAGGCGGAGCACCTCGGGGACCTGCGCCTTGATGACGGAGCGCGGCT
>CAVHKV010000043.1:0-9937 GCA_963636635.1 uncultured Bacteroidales bacterium | reverse complement strand
CTTCGACGAGGCCGAGAACCGCATGCACTCCATCAAGGCCGTGATGTACGCGACCTTGAAGTAGCCTGAGGTTGTCGCTGGTAGGCACATCGTTTTGGTGTGCTACCATCGGGGGCGGGCGACTTGCCGTTGGCGCGGCACGTCTCCCGGTTTTCTCAAGTGATGATTGAGAGAGAGTGGCCGTTGCCTTAGCTGGTGGCGGCTATTTTCTTGTTCGTAGGTAGCAGATGATTAGGGCAACTAGCAGCCAAAACATTTGCTGGTCAAACGTCACTGAAACAGTCATGCGCGTCTCCGTTCTAGATGGGAGACGCCCACCCGCCCTCGATGGTGGCGCCCGGTAGGCCGTTGCCGAAGGCCCCGCGCCGGTGGTTTCGGTTCCCCGGCGCGGGGCTCGGCGCCCGTCCTTACTCTGGGACCGGTCCGAACACGGCCTCATATTCGTCGGCGGTCAAAAAGTCTTCCGCCAACGCCTTCGCCTCGTCGACGGTCAGCGGCTCGATGCGGTCGTAAGTGCGTCCGCTCTCCTCGTAGGCGAAGAACTCGCCCGTGCGCTTGAGGTAAAGGCCCGTCCGGTGCCAGTTGAAGTTGTCGGCGTCGTGCATGTTCTCGTGCTCCGCGATTAGCTTCGCCGTGTCGGTGTCGTAGCGCTTGCCGTTAATTACCTTGTTCATGGTCTTCCCTTTCGTCTCGCTTGCTTTGGGTTTGCTTGCTTGTCTTGCTGTTCGCCTTGCTGTGTGTCGTGCTAGAATTCCGCGTGACGCGGGGGACGCGTCCGGGCTTAGGTTGTTCAGGCCGCCCGGGCGCGTCCCCTGCCGTTATGCCTCGAATCCGAGGAACCGCAGCAGCGCCGCGAGTAGGAAGCCGGGCACGTTCGCCCCCGGCTCCTCGCGCCGCGCCTTCGCCCCGTCGTCAAAGACAACGGCAACGGTCACGCGCTTTACCTTTCGCAATGGAATCACCCTTTCAACTAGTGGCTTGCTATGGCCTCGGGGCGTCTTGCCTTGCCCCTAGGTTTGGTGCTTGTGGTGCCCCTGGCATTCAGCCGCAGCCGGCTCCCCCGGTTCGCGGTTGCCAGGTATGCGGTTGTCAAGGAACGCCGGGGCCGTGGGGCTGTGATCCCCGTGGCGCCGTTGCTTGGCTGCAGTATCGGCCAACGCCCGTTAGCCGTCAAGTGATATGGCGAATAACGGCCGTTATCTACACAATTCCTACATAACAAACGTTATTCGGGCAACAATTGCTATACGCGCGCGTATAATATGGCCAACGAATGAAAGGGGTAAAAATGCAGGTAGATAGTGTTATTCGTGAAATTATTAAAAAGCGTGGGGCGAGCATGCGCGGCGTGTCTGCATCGCTCGAAAAATCTCAGGCGTGGGCGCGTAACGTCGCCGCGCCTGGCCGCAGCCCGGCGTTGGCGACCGTGGCCGACATCGCCGACGTGCTCGGCTACGACGTGGCCATCATCGACCGCGAGACGGGCGAGCAAGTCGGCACGATAGAGCCGCCGCGCCGCAAGGCCGAGGCCGACTAGTAACAAGCAACAGGCACGCAAGGCCGAAGGGCCGCGCTCCGCAGCAGGGGCGCGGCCCTTACTTATGCGCGCGGCGCGTGACGCGGGCGACACTGGGCGAGGCCCCGCCAGGCCGCGCGAAACCGCGTGCGAGGCCGTGACGCTAGCGCCACGCACGCAAATTGGCGCGCAAGCGGGCGCGCAGGCGGGCGCGATTGCAAAATCGCAGGTAGATGGCGCAGGAGGGGAGGGGAGTCGCAAGACCGCCCCAGGGGCTCCCTACCCAGCGGCCCTCTCTGATTTTCTTGCGCGTACGAAATTAGAATCTGGGACAAAGCTGCCCGAAACATAAACGGCTGGGGAATTGCCACATCGTTGAGAGGTGTCCCCGGCTCTGTTGGTTCCATTCTTGCCGTGCTAGAATTCCGCGTGACGCGGGGGACGCGTCCGGGCTTTGGTTGCTAGGCCGCCCGGGCGCGTCCCCTGCCGTTTATGCCTCGAATCCGAGGAACCGCAGCAGCGCCGCGAGTAGGGAGCTGGGCACGTTCGCCCCCGGATGCGGCCGCTTAGGTTGCCATATCGCAACGCTTACGCCATGCCGCCGCCTGTTTGTGCCAAACTTTTAAGGATTGGCAGGCGCCGGCTGGGCGCGCGTTTGAAGGGCACCGTATGGGCAAGGCGAAGGATAGCGACGTGACCACGAACGACGAGGCCGCGCAGGACGTTTCCGGGCAGCAGCACGCGGCTTCTTCTGATGTCCGAGACACCGGAGAGCAGCAAGGCGGTTGCGAGGAACAGGGTTCCGGGCACTCCGCCGGAACCCAGGACGCCACGTTGCAGGCCGCCGAGCGCTCCGCCGGAACCCAGGGCGCTACGCCGCAGCCCGTCGCCAGCGCGGGCCAGTCTGCGGCAACGCAGTCCGCGTCCGCCACGTCGCAGTCTGCGTCTGCCGCGCCGCAGCCCGCCGCTCCATCCGATGGCTCCACCCGTGATTTCCACGGGCGCCTCATTCGCAAGCTCTGCCTCGTGTTTCTTGCCTTCATCGCCGTGGGCGTGGCCCTCAACTGCGCCCTCAGCTTCATCAACGCCCGCTCCACCTACATCGACGCCCAGTCCGAGCGCCTGGCCCAGGTGGGCGCCTACGTCATCGACTCGGCCTCGAGCTCCATCGACCTCAACGACGCCTACGACCTGTGGGTGACCTACGAGGACTTCGTCAAGACCCAGGACGACCGCGCCGCCGTCTATGCGGAGTCCGTCGAGATCACCGAGAAGCTCACCTCCCTCAGCGAGGAGATCGACACCCAGAGCGCTGAGGGGCAGACGGCCTCCGCCGACGAGCAGAAGCGCTACGACGAGCTCATGGAGCGCGGCAACGAGCTCGAGGCCGCCTACGACTACCTCGCCATCCAGGACATGCTGAGCCGTCTCACCGACGTCTTCCAGGTGGGTCACATCTCCATCTACGTCCCAGACGCCAACGCCAAGACCGTGACCTACATCACCCAGAGCAAGAAGGCCCAGGACGCCACCGCCGCCCACGAGCTCTTCGAGACCGCCTCGTACGCCGAGGGCCACGACGCCCTGTGGAAGACGCTCGAGACCAACTCGGCCATGACCACGGTGGAGCGCTCGCAGGACGGCTCGGAGTACCTCATGTACTGCGTCTGCGACACCGGCCAGGCCACCTGGGTCATTGAGGTGGCCATGAGCAACGACGACCTCACCACCTCGCTCACCGGCCAGATGCTCGCCACGGCCGTGGTGTCGCTTTTGGCCTTTGCCCTGTGCCTGGCCGCCATGCTGGCGGTGCTGCGCGGCACCCTCGTGCACCCCATCGAGGTGCTGGCCTCCCACGTGCGCACCTACGCCCGCGGCAAGGACCCGCAGGAAGCGGCCCTCATCCGCTCCGAGAAGCTCACCCGCGACGAGGTGGGCTCGCTTGCCCTGGACACGGCCGACATGATTGACGAGATCCGCGAGTACGTGCTCGACGTGAGCCGCCTCAGCGCCGAGCGAGAGCGCGTGGCCTCCGAACTCGCCGTGGCGCACCGCATCCAACTCTCGGCCCTGCCCCAGGTGGAGCCGCCCTTCACCGGCGAGAAGGGCTTTGCCCTGGGTGCCCTCATGGACCCGGCCAAGGAGGTTGGCGGCGACTTCTACGACTTCTTCATGGTGGACGAGACCCACTGCGCGCTGCTCATCGCCGACGTCTCGGGCAAGGGCGTGCCGGCCGCGCTGTTCATGATGCGCGCCAAGACCCTGCTGCGCCAGCTGCTGAGCCAAGGCGAGGCCCCGGCCGAGGCCATGGCGCACGCCAATGACGGCCTGGTTGCCTACAACGACGAGGAGATGTTCGTGACCGTGTGGCTGGCGGTGCTCGACCTCAGCACGGGCAAGCTCTCCTACTCCAACGGCGGCCATAACCCGCCTGTGCTGCACCACGCCGACGGCTCGGTGGAGTGGATGCGCAACCGCTCCGGCCTCTTCCTCGGCAGCTTTGCGGGCGTTTCGTACCGCGGCCACGAGCTGCAGATGGCTGAGGGCGACACCCTCGTGCTCTACACCGACGGCGTGACCGAGGCCGTGGACGAGCGGGAGACCTACTACGGCGACGAGCGCCTGTACGGCCTGCTTGAGGCCCAGGCAGACGAGAGGCCCGAGGGCTTCGTCCGCATCATCCGCCAGGACGTCGCGGCCTTTGCCGGCAACGCCCCGCAGGCCGACGACATCACCGTCCTCGCCCTGCGCTACGAGGGCGGAAGCCAGCGGTAGGGAGCCGGCCGGCGCGGTTTGGGCGGCTTTGCATTGCGGAGCCGGGATCCGTTGGAGCGCCGCCGCGGCGTTGGGGCGGCTGGCCGCCGTGGCGCCGGCCGCACGCTGGGAAGGCGGGGCCCGCCTGCGCACCGCCGCGGCGTTGGGACGGCTAGCCGGCGCGGCGCCGGCCGCCGGGCCGGGGGCGGCCCTGGCCTACGCCATCCAAAGCTCCCACCCGCCATGCCCCAGCCAGCGTGCCCGCCATCGTCAATCAACGAGGCAACCATCCGCCGGCTTTGCGCTCGCGTGCGTGCGGCTAGGCTGCCGCACGCAACCGCTTACGGTCAGCTGACATAAAACTACCGACTTTGCGTCTACGATTGCCTATGCGGCCTTCCCGTGGGGAAGGCTCTTTCCAACGATTGGCGCATGGGGCGCCGGCGACGCGGCGCGGGGGAGTGCGTGCCAAGGCACCGCCGCAGACGGGAGACACCTTATGGCAAAGAACAAGCTCACTAAGCTCGAGCGCAACTGGATTATGTACGACGTGGGAAACTCCGCCCTCGTGCTGCTGAACACCTCCGTGGTGCCCATCTACTTCAACGCCATCAACACGGACGCCTCCTCGGCCGAGCTCGTGAGCGCCTGGGCCGGCGCCCAGAACATCTCCTCGCTCCTGGTGGCGCTGCTTATGCCCATCCTGGGTTCGCTCGCAGACTACGCGGGCAACAAGATCAAGTTCTTCCTCGGCTTCTTCCTCTCGGGCCTGGTGCTGTGCTTTGCCCAGGCAATCCCCATGGGGGCGCTGCCGTTCCTGATCCTCTACGTGCTGTGCACGGTGGGCCTCAACTCGTCGATGACCTTCTATGACGCCATGCTCACCGACGTCACCACCGACGAGCGCATGGACGGCGTCTCGAGCGCGGGCTTTGCCTGGGGCTACGTGGGCTCCACCGTCCCGTTCATCGTCTGCCTGGCGCTCATCTTCTGCGGCCCCTCGCTGGGGCTGGACACCATGCTGTGCACGCGCCTCTCGTTCGTGATCACCGGCCTGTGGTGGCTCGCCTTCACCCTGCCGCTCATCAAGACCTACGAGCAGAAGTACGGCAAGGAGCTCCAGGAGGGCGAGACCTTCGGCACCATCGTGTCCGGCACCTTCTCCGGCCTGGGCACCACGATGCGCAACATCGCCAAGGACAAGGTCCTCATCGTCTACATGCTGGCCTACTTCTTCTACATCGACGGCGTCCACACCGTCATCTCCATGGCCACGAGCTACGGCTCGGCCCTGGGCATCGACTCCACCCAGCTCGTGCTGGCGCTGCTCGTGACGCAGTTCGTGGCCTTCCCCTCGGCCATCGCCTACGGCAAGCTCGCCGGCAAGTTCGGCACCCTGCGCATGATCGTCGTGGCCGTGCTGGCCTACTGCGGCATCGTGCTGTTTGCGGCCTTCCTGCTCAACAGCGCCGTGGAGTTCTGGATCCTGGCCATTTTGGTCGGCCTGTTCCAGGGCGGCGTGCAGGCGCTCTCGCGCAGCTACTTTGGCAAGCTCGTGCCCAAGGAGCACGCCAACGAGTACTACGGCTTCTTCGACATCTTCGGCCGCTACGCCAGCGTGGTGGGCACCTTCCTGGTGGGCGCCATCACCGCGCTCACGGGCAACGCCAGCCTCGGCGTGCTCTCCATCGGCCTGCTGCTTTTGGTGGGCCTTGCCCTGCTGCTCACCCTGCCCGAGGCCCACGGCGAGAAGGCCTAGGGCGGCAGAGGTTCGTTTTGCTCGAGAAGGGCGCAGGTACCCGCCTGCGCCCTTTTGTATGGCGGCCGTGCCGGGGCGTTGGTTGCGTTCGTTAATGCGTTCGCGACTTCGGCTTGGGCGCCGAATGCAGCGTTCGGGTGTCCCACGAATGCAGCGTTCGGGTGTCCCACGTCTGTCGGGTGCAACGAGATGGCGTCCGCCGATTCGGCCAACCATATGGCTGTTGCCGATTTGCGAATGTCGCGGAAGCTGCCATACTTGTTCTTTCATGCATGGGGCGCCGCTCGGGGGAGTGGCGCTCCGTTTGTGCTGAGGGGCCGCGGCCGGGTTTGGGCCAGCGACCTTGTCATATGAGCCGTTCGTGCGGGGCGTGGGGATGCCCGGCGCGGGCGCATTGGTCTGGAGAGGATGATTTCACGTGGGGATCGCTGAGATTATCGTGCTTGGCGTGGCACTTTCCGCAGACGCCTTCGCCGTCACCATCTCTAACAGCTTTGTCTACGCCAGCGAGTCGCGCGCCCGCCTGGCGCTCATGCCCATCATGTTCGGCCTGTTCCAGGGCATCATGCCGCTCGCCGGCTACTTCGTGGGCGGCCTCGCGGCAGAGATCATCGAGGCCTACTCGGGCATCGTCACCCTCGTCATCCTGGGATATGTGGGCGGCAACATGGTGCGCGAGGGTGCCGGCGCCCTCATGGGCAAGGGGGAGGACGAGCCCGAGGAGCCCGGCGTGGGACCCGAGGTCAAGCGCCTCACCATGGCCGCGCTGCTCGTCCAGGCCGTCGCCACCGCCATCGACGCCTTCGCCGTCGGCGTGAGCCTGCGCGCCCAGTCGGTTGAGATCGTCTCGGCCTCCTGCATCATCGCCTGCACCACCGCCCTGTGCTGCGTGGTGGCCCTGGCCATCGGCCGCAAGCTCGGCCGCGTCCTGGGCGACCGCGCCGAGGTCGTAGGCGGCATCGTCCTGCTCATCATCGGCCTCAAGGCCTTCTTCGCCTAAGACGCCCTGTCGATGATGGGCCAGGCGAGCATGAGGTCGCGCTCGTCGATGTGGAAGGGCGCCGCGTCGCGGGTCTTGGGCTTGGCGCAAAACGCGATGCCGGTGCCCGCGGCCAAGATCATGGGGATGTCGTTGGCGCCGTCGCCCATGGCCACGGTCTGCTCGCGAGAAAGGCCCAGCTCGGCCGCCCAAGCCTCCAGGCTCTCGAGCTTGCGCTCCTTGGTGACCACCTCGCTGGCGAGGCGCCCCGTGAGCTTGCCGTCCACGACCTCAAGCCGGTTGGCCAGGCAATAGTCAATGCCCGCCGCCGCCACGATGCGGTCTGCCACCTCATGGAACCCGCCCGAGACCACGCCGACCTTCCAGCCACGAGCGTGAGCCTCGCCCACCAGCTCCAACGCCCCCGGCGTAAACGTTACGCGGGCAAAGGTGCGCTCGAACACTTCCTCGCCCAAACCAGCAAGCAACCCCACGCGCTCGGCCAGAGCCTCCCTAAAGTCAAGCTCCCCACGCATGGCCCGCTCGGTGATCTGCGCCACCTTCGCGCCAACCCCAGCCTCCTCGCCCAGCAGGTCAATGACCTCCTCATTGATGAGCGTGGAGTCAATGTCCATAACAATCAGCCCAGAGGCGCCCATACAAACCCTTTCGTTCGCGTTGTTGCAACCACTCTACCGAATTGCCCCAGAAGCATGTAACAGGCCCATTGCCGGTTAATCCCTGGCGCCCAGCAGCAAAAGCCACAACGATGCCAAATCGTTCAGTGCTCCCCACATCCAAGAGCCCCATCCAGGTTTCCCCAGGCCCGTAGATGCCCCGAAACATGCAACAAGAATTTCCCTTCCACCCGGCGTGCGCCATGAAGACCTTGCTGCTGCTACGTAAAACGCAGGGGAGTAGGACCCCACCGCAGCAAACATTCCGCAGCAGCCTATGGAACGAAACCCTCCAGCGCAGGTGAGCGAGGACGTTTGCAAGGTGGGGTCCTACTCCCCGCGGGATGGAAGGCACCGGCAAGGACGTCAGCAGCGCCGCCGGAGTGAGTATTCTTGTCGCAGGTTTGCATCAAATGTGAAGCGTAAGCTTAATGACTGCGAAACACTGCGCCGCTAGAGTGTTTGTCCGTCAGGGATGCAAGACTCAGAACTCAGAAGAGAAAGCGAGTCCACATGGCTTCAAAGGTCACCGAAGAGTACGGCAGCCTGGTCTTCAGCGATTCCGTTATGCGTGAGCGCCTCCCCAAGCCCACGTACAAGGAGCTTTCCCGCGTCATCAAGGAGGGCAAGGCTCTTAACCTCGACATCGCCAACGAGGTCGCCCACGCCATGAAGGAGTGGGCGCTTGAGAAGGGCGCCACGCACTACACCCACTGGTTCCAGCCGCTCACGGGCATCACGTCCGAGAAGCACGACGCCTTCATGGAGCCCACGGGCGACGGCCGCGCGCTGGAGACCTTCTCCGGCAAGGCGCTCGTCCAGGGCGAGCCCGACGCCTCGAGCTTCCCCTCCGGCGGCCTTCGCGCCACCTTCGAGGCCCGTGGCTACACCGCCTGGGACCCCACCTCCCCGGCCTTCATCAAGGACGAGGTCCTCTGCGTTCCCACCGCCTTCATCTCCTACACCGGTGAGGCACTCGACAAGAAGACCCCGCTGCTGCGCTCCTGCGTCGCCCTCGACACCCAGGCCAAGCGCGTGCTGAAGCTCTTCGGCAAGGACGTCACCAACGTCTCCACCACCGTCGGCCCCGAGCAGGAGTACTTCCTCATCAAGGAGGAGGACTTCGCCGCCCGTCCCGACCTCATCATGTGCGGCCGCACCCTCTTCGGCTGCGAGCCGGTCAAGGGCCAGGAGCTCGAGGAGCACTACTTCGGCGCCATCCGCCCCACCGTCAACGAGTTCATGAAGGAGCTCGACGACGAGCTCTGGAAGCTCGCCGTGCCGGCCAAGACCAAGCACAACGAGGTCGCCCCCTGCCAGCACGAGCTCGCCCCGATCTTCGAGTCCAGCTCCAAGGCGATTGACCACAACCTCCTCACCATGGAGAAGATGAAGATCATCGCCTCCCACCACGGCCTCACCTGCCTGCAGCACGAGAAGCCCTTCGACTACGTGAACGGCTCCGGCAAGCACAACAACTGGTCCATCTCCGCCGACGGCAAGAACCTCCTCGACCCGTCCGACACCCCCGAGGACAACCTGCAGTTCCTCGTCTTCCTCTCCAGCGTCATCGCCGCCGTGGACGACTACCAGGACCTCATGCGCGCAAGCGTCGCCTCTGCCGGCAACGACCACCGTCTGGGCGCCAACGAGGCTCCTCCCGCGATCGTCTCCATCTTCCTGGGCGACGACCTGGCCGCCGTCGTGGATGCCCTCATTAACGACAAGCCCTACTCCAGCCACCCGCGTGAGAAGATGGACCTCGGCGTCCCGCAGCTGGCCGACCTCACCAAGGACAACACGGACCGCAACCGCACCTCCCCGTTCGCCTTCACCGGCAACAAGTTCGAGTTCCGCATGTGCGGCTCGCAGCAGAACCTCTCCGACCCCAACATGGTTCTGAACACCGCCGTTGCCGAGCAGCTCGACCGCTTCGCCACCGACTTCGCCGACGTGCCCGAGAGCGACTTCATCGTCAAGGCCCTCGAGTGGGTCAAGAACACCCTCACCGCCCACCAGCGCGTCATCTTCAACGGCAACGGCTACTCCGACGAGTGGCCCGTGGAGGCCGAGAAGCGCGGCCTGCTCAACATGCGCACCACGCCCGACGCGCTGCCGAGCCTCATCGCCGAGAAGAACCTGGCCCTGTTCGAGAAGTACCACGTGGCCAGCAAGGACGAGATGAACGCCCGCTACGTCTCCAAGGCCGAGCAGTACGCCAAGCTCCTCAACATCGAGGCCAACACCATGGT
>CAVHKV010000042.1:0-8420 GCA_963636635.1 uncultured Bacteroidales bacterium | reverse complement strand
TGTAAGCGGGGACACTCTCTCGGCGGAGGTTTTACGTCTTGCCTACGGGCTTCTATAACCGTAGGCACCTGGTCAGCAGAGGCATTTGGCAGCAGAGGGCCATACTGGGCTTGGGCTGGCAGCGGCTGCTCGCGACTCCATCAAACACGGAGGCTCGTCAAATGCGGGCATCCGACCAAGCCTCCAAATTCGTGCCTCAAGCCCACGCGATGGACGGAACCCGGCAGCCGCGTCCTCGCATTGACGACGTGCTACTCAACACCGGTTTCGCTAAGGCCGGCGCATCCACGGGTGACGACGGGTCTTCCGGCGAGCGCGTCACGAAGGCAGCACAGCGCATCGCAGGCCTCCTCCACGCTCGCGGTCGTGGCGTCCACGAGCAGGCGTCTCACGCCCGCGTCTGCCAACTCCGCCGCGCGAGAGACGAGGTCGATGGGTTCATCGAGGTAGACGCGCGAGCGGCCACGGGCGTCGGTGCGCACGGGCAAGCGGCGCTCGTCGATGTTCACGAGCCAGTGCGGCTTGGCGCGATGTGGGCAGGCCGCGTGATTGCGGTCACACTCATAGGCCACCTGCAGCGCGCAGTGCTCGCAGGTCATGAGGCGGGGGTGCCCAAAGGCCACCACGCCAAGAGAGGGCATGGCCTCGCGGTCAGCATCGTACGCCTCGGCGGGCGACGGGTCGCACGCCCGCTCGCTCGCCTTGACGGGCGACACGGCATGCGCGAGCTCACACACCTCGGCAAGGGAGAGCTCGGGAGAGAGCCAAACGAAGTTCGCCCCAAGGCTCTCAAGAACCCGCAGCGTAGCGGTGTTATGGACGGGAATGCAGCCCCGAACCTCAGCCTGGGCGCCACGCTCGGTGGCCAGGGAAAGCTCGGAGAAGTTGCCCACGGCGACAGGGGAGCCGGCGGCAATCCACGGGTCTATACGGGTATGGTCCGGCTCACGACAGACCTCGTCCAGCACGGGCACAGCGCCGGCCTCACGCACGACGCAAAGCAGCTCCGGCGTTGGTTCAAGGTCAATAACATCGAGGTAGATGCGCGTGGCACCTGCCTCACGCAGAATTTCGGCGTCCGCAGGGCTCGCCACCAAGGCACATAGCTCACAGTTGTTAGGCATAAGGCAGTACCACCTCATAGAACTTGGGACGCACGGCGCAGGGCGCTAAGAAGAGGCCGGCCCTGGCGTCACAGGCAACACGCAAGCATCCAAGCCGTCCGCATCGCGTAATCCCAATGCCCCCGAGCGCCATCAAGCTTTCGCATGGCTCACAGTTGTTGCTCAAGGCTGCTCACCGCCTCGGCCGCCGAGCGCTCCAGCTCGGCGCTCTTGGTTACGCGGGCCTCGGCGCCCTCGGGCATGGGGCGAGGGCAGGGGCAGGCGATGGTCTCCCCCGCCGCAACGTCACGGGTTGCCTTGACCACGAGGAAGCGCTCGGGGTCGTCGAGCGGGCGCAGCTCAATGGAGTCGCCAGTGCCCACTGGCTCGTCAAGCCGCACGAAGACGGTACCGCGGAGCTGCTGCCCGTCACGCGGGACAAAGCCCGGCTCAGGCTCAAAGCCCACCACGGCGCCCACAAGCTCGCCGCGATTGCCGCTGCGCTCGTAGCTCATCAGCTCGTTGCCCGACGTCCCCCGCAGGTAGGCATCCGTAAGCCCGCGGTTGAAGCAACGCTTGAGCACCCTCCGAGAGTCGAGCGAGCCGTCCGAGGCCACGAACAGGGAAGCGGCGCTCTCGTCCGCACTCACGGCCGGGGTCTCACCCAACACCGCGGTCTCATCCATACGCGCACCCGCCGTCCAGGCGTCGAGCGCGGCGCGATAGGCCGAGGTCACGGCCCATACGTAGGCGGCGGGCTTCATGCGGCCCTCGAGCTTGAGGGCCGAGACACCCGCGTGGGCGAGCTCGTCGATGTGCTCAATGACGCAGTTGTCGTGCGTGCAGAGGGCGCGCTCGTGCTCGACGGTCTGCAGGCGCACTCCAGCCTCGTCCACCAAGTCAAAGGGAAGGCGGCAAGGCTGGGCGCAGAGGCCGCGGTTGGGCGAACGCCCCTGCCGCAAGAAGCTCGAGAGCATGCACACCCCCGAGTAGCTGGGGCAAATTGCCCCGTGGGAAAAGACCTCGAGCTCAGCGCTCGTCTCGGCGGAAATGGCCGCAATCTCCGCCAAGGGCAGTTCGCGGGAGAGCGTCACGCGGCTGGCGCCGAGGCGCTCGCACAGGCGCACGCCACGCGCGTCGTGGACGTTTGCCTGAGTGGAGACGTGAATCTCGGCTTGCGGAAGCTGGCGGCGCACCTCGGCCAAAAAGCCCAGGTCTTGGATGATGAGGGCATCGGCGCCGGCGTCGAGCACGCTGCGCGCGGCCTCGACGGCGCCCGCAAGCTCGGCCTGCTTCACGGCCACGTTCATGGTCACGTAGACGCGCACGCCGCGGCTGTGGGCAAGCCCGCACAGGCCCGGCAGCTCACCAGGGTCAATGCCTCCCGCACGGCGGCGGGCATTGAGCTGGCCTGTGACGCCGCAGTAAATGGCGTCCGCGCCGGCCGCCACGGCCGCCAGGAACGCCTCGCGGTTTCCCGCAGGGGCAAGCAGCTCAGGTATGTCACGCCTCGTAGTCACGGCACACGAGTCTAGCAGGGCGAGGTTGGCCCGGCAGCTGGAAAGAACGGCACGCACGGCCCCAAGCAAAAGCCCGCCTCACACAAAGACGGAAATAGTCGGATCCCTTATCTAAAGCCATCAAGAGGCCTAAACGGACGAGCAACCTTGCCCACCATCCCGAAAAGCTCGTGTCCATACGTAAGACGCGAGTTATCCCATTTCAGCCCGGAAAACGCATCGGCACGGCGGCGCGCATCGCGTCATAATGGTGTGTTGTGCCGCGGCCGCCCAGCTGTGTTGCGGCATGGCAGGCGCGCGCCAGCATACGCAAGCGCACGTCGGCCAAAACAGGGCCCCGGCCTGGGGCATCGAGAATCGGGCGAGTCCCGAGAAGGGCAGGACGAATGGTCTTCCGCACCTACGTTGAGAAGAAGCCGGGCTTCGACGTGGAGGCGCAGCAGCTCGCGCATGAGCTGCGCACCATCCTCGGAATCGAGGGCCTTGAGAGTCTGCGCGTCATCAACCGCTATGACGTCGAGGGAATTGACGAAGACCTTTTTGAGCGCTGCGTGCCCGTCGTCTTCAGCGAGCCGCAGGTAGACACCGCCACGAGCGAGCTGCCCGTGGAGGGCCTCGAGCTCACCGAGGACGGCACCGTGGCCAGCACGCCGGCCAACACCGCCGTCTTTGCCGTGGAGTACCTGCCCGGCCAGTTTGACCAGCGCGCCGACTCCGCAAGCGAGTGCGTGCAGCTCATCAGCGCAGGCGAGCGCCCCGACGTGCGCTCCGCCAAGGTCTACGTGCTCGAAGGAGAGCTCAGCGCCGATGACGTCGAGGCCATCAAGCACTACGTCATCAACCCCGTCGAGGCCCGCGAGGCAAGCCTCGCCACCAAGGCCACGCTCAAGATGGAGGTCGCCGTCCCGGGCAACGTTGAGACGCTCACCGGCTTCCTCGAGCTCGACGAGGCGGGCCTCGCCAGCTTCATCTCCGAGCGCGGCCTGGCCATGGACCTCGCCGACATCAAGTTCTGCCAGGAGTACTTCGCCAGCGAGAAGCGCGACCCCACCATCACCGAGATTCGCGTCATCGACACCTATTGGTCCGACCACTGCCGCCACACCACCTTCGGCACCCAGCTCGAGAACATCCAGATCGACGACGAGCTTGTGAAGGCCGCCTTTGAGAAGTACCTCGAGGCCCGCCACGAGCTCGGCCGTGACGCCAAGCCCGTCTGCCTCATGGACATGGGCACCATCGGCGCCAAGCTGCTCAAGCACGACGGCATCCTCAAGAACCTCGACGAGTCCGAGGAGATCAACGCCTGCACCGTCAAGGTCAAGGTCGACGTCGACGGCGAGGAGCAGGACTGGCTCTATCTCTTTAAGAACGAGACCCACAACCACCCCACCGAGATCGAGCCCTTCGGCGGCGCGGCCACCTGCATCGGCGGCGCCATCCGCGACCCGCTCTCGGGCCGCAGCTATGTGTACCAGGCCATGCGCGTCACCGGCGCGGCCGACCCCACCGTCCCCGTCTCGCAGACGCGCGCCGGCAAGCTCCCGCAGCGCAAGCTCGTGACCACCGCCGCGGCCGGCTACGCCAGCTACGGCAACCAGATCGGCCTTGCCACCGGCCAAGTGAGCGAGCTCTACCACCCCGGCTACATGGCCAAGCGCATGGAGGTCGGCGCCGTGGTGGCCGCCACCCCGGCCAACCACGTCCGCCGCGAGTGCCCCGCCCCCGGCGACAAGATCGTGCTGCTCGGCGGCCGCACCGGCCGTGACGGCATCGGCGGCGCCACCGGCTCCTCCAAGACCCAGAACGTCGAGAGCCTGGAGGAGTGCGGCGCCGAGGTTCAGAAGGGCAACGCCCCCATCGAGCGCAAGCTCCAGCGCCTCTTCCGCCGCGGCGACGCCTGCCGCCTCATCAAGCGCTGCAACGACTTCGGCGCCGGCGGCGTCTCCGTGGCCGTGGGCGAGCTGGCCGACGGCCTCGACATCGACCTCGACCGCGTCACCAAGAAGTACGAGGGCCTGGACGGCACCGAGCTGGCCATCAGCGAGAGCCAGGAGCGCATGGCCGTGGCGCTGGCGCCCGAGGACGTCGAGGAGTTCCTCGGCTATGCCGTGGAGGAGAACCTCGAGGCCACCGTCATCGCCACCGTCACCGCCGAGCCGCGCGTCCACATCAGCTGGCGCGGCGACACCGTGGTCGACCTCTCCCGCGAGTTCCTTGCCAGCAACGGCGCGCCCAAGCACATGGACGTGCACGTGCAGGCGCCCGGCCGCTGGAATCCCAGCTGGGAGGGCACGACGCTCGCCGAGAAGATGGGTTCGCTCGTGAGCGACCTCAACGTGGCTTCCAACAAGGGCCTCTCCGAGCGCTTTGACTCCACCATCGGCGCGGCCACCGTGCTCATGCCCTTTGGCGGCAAGACCCAGCTCACCCCCACCTCGGCCATGGTGGCCAAGCTGCCGGTAGACGGCCAGACCACCACGGCCAGCGCCATGGCCTGGGGCTTCAACCCCTACCTCATGGAGGCCGACCAGTTCGCCGGCGCCTACCTCTCGGTGGTGGAGTCCGTCTCCAAGCTCGTGGCCGCCGGCTTCAGCCGCAAGAACGCCTACCTCAGCTTCCAGGAGTACTTCGAGCGCCTGCGCGAGGTTCCCGAGCGCTGGGGCAAGCCCATGGCCGCCGTGCTCGGCGCGCTGAAGGCCCAGGTTGACCTTGAGGTGGGTGCCATCGGCGGCAAGGACTCCATGAGCGGCAGCTTTGAGGACGCCGAGGGCGAGCTCAACGTGCCACCCACCCTCATCAGCTTCGCCGTGGCCTGCGGCAAGGCCGCAAGCGCCATCTCGCCCGAGTTCAAGGGCGCCGGCCACCGCGTGGTCTGCATCGACCCGGCCGCCTACGACGAGCGCTGGATGCCCGAGACCGCCGGCCTGCTCGAGTGCCTCGACGTGGTGGAGCAGATTGCCGCCGCGGGCAACGCGCTGGCCATCGCCACGCCCGGCTACGGCGGCGCGGCCGAGGCCATGTTCAAGATGTGCGTGGGCAACGGCATCGGCCTTAACGTGGACGAGCACGTGCCGGCCGACAAGCAGCTCCTGCCCGCCTACGGCAGCTTCATCATCGAGCTTGCCGACGGCGCCGAGCTCCCGGCCCACACCGACGCCATCCACGTGCACGAGTTGGGCACCACCACGCAGGCCTACGAGCTGTGCATGGGCGGCGAGGTCATGGACCTGGCTGCGCTGCAGGAGAAGTGGGAGAGCGCCATCGAGGGCGTCTTCCCCTACCGCACGCCCGCCAGCGCCGAGCTGCCGGCCGTGGAGCCCATCAGCTACCAAGCCAAGGACGTCCACGTCTACGGCGGCGCCAAGATCGCCCGCCCGCGCGTGACCATCCCGGTCTTCCCCGGCAACAACTGCGAGTACGACTCCGCGCGCGCCTTTGAGGCCGCCGGCGCCGAGGCCGACGTCTTCGTCATCAACAACCTCACGCCCGAGGCCGTGGCCGAAAGCACCCACGAGCTTGCCAGCCGCATCCGCAACAGCCAGATCGTCATGATCCCCGGCGGCTTCTCCGGCGGCGACGAGCCCGACGGCTCGGCCAAGTTCATCACGGCCTTCTTCCGCGCGCCCGAGGTCACCGAGGCCGTACGTGACCTGCTGCAGGCCCGCGACGGCCTGATGCTGGGCATCTGCAACGGCTTCCAGGCGCTCATCAAGCTGGGCCTCGTTCCCTACGGCGACATCGTCGACGCCACGCCCGAGGCGCCCACGCTCACCTTCAACACCATCGGCCGCCACCAGAGCCGTCTGGTGCGCACCCGCGTGGCGAGCAGCCTCTCGCCCTGGCTCTCCCAGTGCGAGCCGGGCAGCGACTACACCGTGGCCATCAGCCACGGCGAGGGCCGCTTCGTGGCAAGCGACGAGGTGCTGGCTGGCCTCGTGGCCGCCGGCCAGGTTGCCACGCAGTACGTGGGCGCAGACGGCCTGCCGAGCATGGACCTGGGCGTGAACCCCAACGGCTCCATCGCCTGCGTTGAGGGCATCACCAGCCCCGACGGCCGCGTCTTTGGCAAGATGGGCCACGTGGAGCGCCGCGGCGAGGGCCTCTACGCCAACGTGGACGGCAACAAGTTCATGCCCGTCTTCGAAAGCGGCGTCGCCTACTTCGCATAAGCCACCGCAGACACGTGCAAAGCAAAGGGCCTCCCAACCGGGAGGCCCTTTTTTGTTGGCGCCCTATGTACCAAAAGCTACTTTTCCTTGTACTTGTAGTGCACGTTGGGATCTGCGCGGCTCGTTGTGCTGACTATGCCCTCTTCCGTGGGGAAGAGCCTGCCGTCCTTGTCGACCGTCCAGTACGAATTCTCGAGCCGGTACTTGCCATACGTGTAGAGGGTGCTCTTTAGGTACTCCCTGCTGTAATAGAGATTGAACTGGTTGTTGAAGCCCGTCCCCGCGCCCTTGTAGATCCATGCGCTCTTGGTCGTAAGATCAAAGACGCCAAAAGCATAGAACTCAACCCTGGTAATCCAGGTTTCGCTCGCAATGCGGTTGAACAGGTTCTGGAACCAGTTGCCGTCCTCATACCACCTCACGAGGTTCGGGTAGTACTCCGCGTCAACGGTGTAGAGCAGCTGGTTCTCCTTGATGGTGCCATCCTTGTAGTTGACCACCGTGCCGTAGCGAGACTTTGAGTGCCACTTACCAAAGCTATTGCGCGCGCCGTCAACAACGTTGCCGCTCTTAGTGATGACCCAATCGTTAGAGTGCTTGATACGGTCGTTGGAGTTTATCCCCAACAGGCTCTCCGACGAACCGCCCAGCTCGGTCCAGTAGTTAAGTCGGATGGGACCGTACTTGTCCGCAGTAGTGTATTTGCCACCAATGTCCGTCATCACAAACGGCCAGTTCTGATTCTCATCAGCGTTTGCATTGAGAACAACCTCTTGGTCGAGAGGCGTCGGGTTCTCATCCGTGCCCACGTCCACGACGCCCCAGTATTTCTTGATCGCGTCGGTGTAGGTGTATTTGTACTCGGTGGTTCGGTCCATGCCGGCGACCTTGAGCTTGTAGTTCTTCTCAGGGGAAGTATTGATGGACTTGAAGCCCAGCGTCTGGAGCTCCTCGTCGACGTTTTCCACGGCGCGCGACACCGCATTGCCCTGGTCGTCTGTGGTCTCATAGACGGGGCGCAGTGCATCAGGCAGCGCCTTCAGGCGCTTGACCATCTGCTTGATTTGCCACGCGGTAAAGGACGAGTTAGCCGACCAGGTGGAGTAGGCGGCACGGTTTATGATGCTGTCAGAGCTGCTTGCAACGCCAACGTCCACCCAATAGGAGTTTGCGAAGCAAGACTTGTCGTATGCCGCGACCTTTCCGTAGTAGTTCAGTTTCGTACCGCTGTCGGTGGTGTACGTCGGACTAAAGAGCGCGTCATCGTCGTTTGAGTTGGCGTCCATCACCAGCAGGCGCTCATAGCCCGAGCCGTCGCTATGGGTCCTCTTGAACTGGTCGGACTCGGTGTAGTAGTACGTGTCGAGGATGTACTGGGTGGCCGCGGCGAAGGCATCGTCGGTGTCCTCGCCCTGGTCTTCATACTCCTTCATTTTGCTTGCGAACTCGCGCTGGTACTTGCCGTGCTCAATCAGCTCCAAGTTGTAGCTCGTCTGCGGATGATCCTTTTGAGTGGTATCCGTGGGATATTCCTGCTTAACCGTATCCCAATCATATTTGCCGTACAGCACTTCCATTACCGTGTTGGTCTTATCCTGCAGATCGTCAGCGGCGGACTTAATCAT
>CAVHKV010000041.1:0-12587 GCA_963636635.1 uncultured Bacteroidales bacterium | reverse complement strand
ACCCAGACGTCGTTGGCAGGCCCCATCATGACCTCCTCGATGGTGCCGAGCGCGCCCAGGCGCTCGTCCACCACCTCAAGGCCCACGAGGAGCTCGAGGTCGTGCATGGCGAGGTCTTCGGGGAGGTCGCTCTCCTTGGCGAGCAGGTACTTTCCGGCTAGTTCGCGTGCGGCTCCCAGGTCATCCACGCCGGAAAGCGAGACGAGCTGACCTGCGGGCGAAGACTCCACGTCGACCACCTCGTGCCACCTGCTCCCCTTGAGGGCGGGCGGCACGACGGCGACGCGGAGGCCTTCGTCCAAAACAGGGGGAAGGCCGCCTGCGGGAACCGCAACGACCTCCCCCTTTGTCCCGTGGGCCTTGACCACACGGGCTATGAGCCTATATCCGGCTGCCACGATCTTAGCCAAGCACCTCGACGTCAACCGACGTGCCGACGCGCTGCCCGAGGGCGCGCGCGATGGTGCGGATCGCCTTGATCTGGCGACCGTGCCTGCCAATCACCTTGCCGGCGTCATCGGCGGCGCACTCGATCTCGATGAGCGTGCCGTCCTCGCGGTCGGTCACGTCCAAGGAGACGCTGTCCTCGTCATCGACGAGGCCGCAGACGATGAGCTCGACAAGGTCGGCGATGCGGTCGCTCGGCAGCTCCTCGGACGTCTCCTCGACGTCAGAAGAGGGCAGAGTCTCGGCGTCCATGCGCTACTCGGCGCTCTCGGCCTCAGCAGCGGCAGCGGCCTCAGCGGCGGCCTCGGCGGCAGCGGCGTCCTTGGCGAGCTGCTTCTTGGACTTCTTGACCTTCTTCTCGGGCGCGGGGGCGTCGCCGGCGCGCACGATGTCGATGAGGTGGGAGACGGCGCTGGAGGGCTGGGCGCCCTTGGCGAGCCACTCGTCGACCTTCTCGAGGTCGAGGGAGATGGTCTTCGGGGTGGTCAGCGGGTTGTAGCGGCCAACCTCCTCGATGTGACGGCCGTCACGCGGCATGCGGCTGTCGGCAACGACGACACGGTAGTACGGGCGCTTCTTGGAGCCGAAGCGGGCCAGGCGAATCTTGACTGCCAAAGGTAACTCCTCCATTCGTGCGACGCGAGCATGAGGTGGCGTGGCGTCGCAAACCAAAACAAGCAGTTGCCAATATTACGACAACCAAACCAAAGTTTGAAGAGCAAACCCGCGAATCTCGCAGGTTCGCGGCTTGTTCACAAAGCATGGGCGCCATATGAGGACCTCTCGCTCGTAACTTGCGAGCCCCAATCATGTCTCATTCGCTCTCTAGATGTTCCGCTTCTACGCCTCAAACAGAGACCTCGAACGCTCAAGACGCATGCTGCTCATATCGCATTCGAACTCAATAGCGTCTCATGCAAGTCCCGAGTTGGCTTCAATCACGCCCCGCCCACGTTCCGTACGCGCCCCATACGTGAAGGTTGGGTGTGCAAATCACACGTTTTCAGGAACCTTCAGGCGCGGTTCAGACCTGGCCATAGAATCTGAGCCAACGCAAGGCTGAAGGGAGCTCCTATGAACATATTGGTAGTGGAAGACGAGCGCAACCTGGCAGATGCCATTTGCCACATGCTTGAGGCAGACGGCTACAACACAGAGGCGGCCTACGACGGCAAGGTCGGCCTGGCCTACGCGCAGAGCGGCATGTACGACGCCGCCGTGCTCGACGTCATGCTGCCCGGCATGGACGGCTTCCAGATCGTGCGCGAGCTGCGCCACGGCGGCAGCGAGCTGCCCGTCATGATGCTCACGGCCAGGACCTCCACCTCCGACAAGGTCGTGGGCCTCGACTGCGGCGCCGACGACTACATGACCAAGCCCTTCGAGCAGGCCGAACTGCTCGCGCGCATCCGCGCCCTCACCCGCCGCAAGGGCGAGGTGATGATCGACGAGCTCGCCTTCGGAGACCTCAAGCTCGACCTCAACACCCACGACCTCTCGTGCGGCGAGTCCCACGTGCACCTCTCCCAGAAGGAGTTCGAGGTCCTGCGCATGCTCATGAGCAGCCCGGGCCGCATCGTCTCCAAGCAAGACCTCCTCACCCGCGTCTGGGGCACCGACGCCGAGGCCTCCGAGAACTCCGCCGAGGCCTACGTCAGCTTCCTGCGCAAGAAGATCGGCCACGTGAAGAGCAAGGTCCAGATCACGACCCTGCGCATGTTGGGCTATCGTCTGGAGGAAATGGAGTAGGCGCGGGCCTCGCCGCGCTGCGCATGGCGGAGGGTAGCGTGCTTAAGAAACTTCGCATACGGCTTGTTGCAATCATCACCGCCATGGTGGGCGTCGTCGTGCTCGCCATGGCGGGCTTTGGTTTTGTGAGCGCCCGCAGCTCGCTGGACGCCCTCGTGGAGCGCTCCATAGAGCGCGTGCTGGACGACAGGAACGCCTCGCCAGCGGGAAGCACGAGCACCGAGGCCATGGGCATGGAGCACCTGCCGGTGCTGTGGGTGGAGATCACGAGCGACGGTACCACCATCGGCACCAACCAAAACCAGTTCAGCGTGGACAAGGACACCCTGAGCGAGGCCCTCGAGCTCGCCTGCAAATCAGACGACACCTACGGCCGTTCCGAATCCAAGCACGTCACCTGGAAAAAGCAGGTGACCCCCTTTGGCTACCGCATCGCGCTGGCAGACACCACCTCGGTTGACGCCGAGAAGGCTAGGCAGCTCGTCACGAGCGCGTTGCTCGGCCTTGCCGGCGTGGCCGGGGCCTTCGTCATCGCCATGTTGCTCTCCAAGTGGGCGCTCAAGCCCGTGCAGAAGGCCTGGGAGCAGCAGCACCAGTTCGTGGCCGACGCCTCGCACGAGCTCAAGACCCCGCTCGCCGTCATTCTCGCCAACTCGCAGATTCTGCAGGAAAGCGAGTCCGAGATGCCCGAGGACTGCAAGCGCTGGGTGGAGGGCACGGCAGAGGAGGCCGAGCGCATGCGCGGCCTGGTGGAGAGCCTGCTCGAGCTGGCCCGTACCGAGGAGGGCGCCGGCAGCGCCCGCAGAAACGTCGACGTGGACCTCTCCTCCACCGTGGAAGGCGAGGCGCTGCAGTTTGACGCCGTGGCCTTTGAGCTTGGCTGCACCATCGAGTCCGACGTGGAGGCAGGCGTCCGCGTCATGGGAGACCCCGAGCAGCTGGCGCGCCTCACCAAGACGCTCGTGGACAACGCCTGCAAGTACGCCCGCAAGGGCAGCGAGGTGAACGTGAGCCTCAAGCGGCACAACGGCACCGCCACCCTGCGCGTCAACAACCAGGGCGAGCCGATCCCTGCCGAGGACATCCCCCACGTCTTTGACCGCTTCTACCGCTCCGACAAGGCGCGCGCGAGGGAGACCGGCGGCTTTGGCCTGGGCCTCGCCATCGCCCGCGGCATCGCCGAGGGGCACGGCGGCAAGATTTCGGTCACGAGCACCGAGCAGGAGGGGACGACCTTCAGCGTCCGCCTGCCCGTGGCCGCGAGCAAATGATGGACGGCCAATCCCTCGGCATCGCATGGGACGGCCCCGCCATCGGCCTGCTCGACCTCGACGCCTTCTTTGCGAGCGTGGAGCAGCTCGACCATCCCGAGTGGCGCGGCAAGCCCCTCATCGTGGGCGGCGACGCCGAGCGCCGCGGCGTGGTCTCCACGGCCTCCTACGAGGCGCGCAAGTTCGGCGTGCATTCGGCGATGCCGGCCGCCCGCGCCCGGCAGCTCTGCCCCGAGGCCATCTGGACCCACGGGCACTTCGACCGCTACCGACAGCTCAGCGCCCAGGTCATGGAGATCCTCGTGGACGAGACGCCGCTCGTGGAGCAGGTCTCCATCGACGAGGCGTTCTTTGACGTCACGCCGGGCCGCTACTCCAAGGAGAGCCCCGTCGACATCTGCCGGCGCATCCAGGCCAGGGTGGCAGAGCTCGGCATCACCTGCTCAATAGGAATCGGCGTGTGCAAGAGCGTGGCCAAGATCGCCTCCGAGGCCGAGAAGCCACGCGGCCTCACCGTCGTGATGCCCGGCGCCGAGGCGAGCTTCTTGGCACCGCTGCCCATTCGTGCCATGAGCGGTGTGGGCCATGCAACCGAATCCAAGCTCCAGCGCCTCGGCATCCGCACCCTGGGACAGCTCGCGGCAGCGGACGCAAGCCTGCTCACTCGCGAACTCGGGGTGGCGGGCGCCACCTTGCAGGTCAGGGCCAGCGCCGCCGAGCGCAACCCCGTGGCCGCCTGGGCGCAGAAGGAAGATCCCAAGTCGGTCTCCAACGAGCGCACCTTTGCCGAGGACCTCACCGACAAGGAAGAGATCCTAAGCGCGCTTGACGCGGTCTGCGCCATGGTGGCACGGCGCCTGCGCAGGAAGGGCCTCGCCGGCACCACGGTCACGGTGCGCTACAAGCAAGACGCCTGCACGGCCCGCTCCGCCCAGGCAAAGCTCCCCGAGCCCACCGACGACGAGGGATCGCTCTCCCCTCTCGCCCGCAAGCTCTTCTGCGGCATATGGCGCGAGGGCACCCCGGTGCGCCTCATCGGCGTGGGCGTCTCCTCCTTTGAGGAGAAGGCGGAGTACCAGCCGAGCCTCTTCGAGGACGAGCAGGAAATTAAGAGGCGTGAGACCATCCGCAAGCTCCACGTTGCCACCGACGCCCTCAAGGAGCGCTTTGGCGACGGCGCCGTCTCCTTCGGACGCGACATCAAGCTCAAGAACGCGACCACCAACACCCAGGGCCAGAACAAGGAAGACGGCTAGCGCGGGTGGTGGCCTCGCATCGTCGTTGCCGTGAATCATGGCCTAGGCAATAAGCTGCGGATAGCAGCGTGCGTCTGGTCTCCAAACTCGGCCAACGCATCGGTAGCCAGGTCATCCAAGGCCGCAAAAGCCCGCGCGGCGTGAGCAAGCCCCTACTTCTCCTCGAGCCCCAGTTCGATGGCGGGGGCATCGCCCCAGAGGTGCTCGATGCGATAATAAGCGCGGGCCTCGGGCGAGAAGACGTGGACGACCACGTTGCCAAAATCCAGCAGGATCCAGCGGCCGTCGGCGCGCCCTTCGATGGAGATAGGCGAGATGCCATGCTCGGCCCGTACCTTCTCCTCCACCTCGTCAACCACCGAGTCGCTCAGTCGCGAGTTGGCACCGGTGCAGATGACGATGGCGTCGCTCACGTCGGAGAGGCCGGTGAGGTTGAGGGCCACGATGTCGTCGGCCTTCTTGGCGTCGGCGGCAAGGGCGGCAGTGCGGGCGATGTCGATGGATTCAGGCATGGGTCTCCTAGTTCTTTTGGCTCTTGCGAGAAAGCACGAGCTCGTTGTAGATGGCAAGCGTGCCGGGATAGAGGTAGCGCCTCGTGTCAACCACGTACGAGATGCCATCTGAGAACGACTCCCAGTAGAGGTCCTCAAGCGAGGCCTTGCCCACATGCGAGCGCTGGGACTCGATGGCGGGCACGCTCTTGCGGAAGGGCTCGATGCCGTCCGCCACAAACACGAGCATGTCAAGTTCGCTCATATGGGCGTTGCCGAGGGTATGGCGGTCGACCGCCTGCCACACGCTGGAGTCCACCTCGGGGTAGAGCGCCGGGAGCTCGCGGGCGGCGATCATGCCGTGCAGCAGCGGTTCCACGAGCGCAAGGTCAACGCCGAGCTCGATGCCAAGCTCGCCGGCGCGCGCGAAGGTCTCCTCGCTGGAAAGCAGCTTGGACCAGTCGTGGAAGATGCCGGCCACGCGGGCCAGGTAGGGATCATGGTCATACGCCAGGGCCATCTGCTGGGCGGTATAGCCCACGGACAGCGAGTGCCTCAGGCGCTTGGGCTTGCTGGCGAGGTGCTCGGCCAGGTCGTGCTCGTAGCGCGCGATGGCGAGGTCCTGCTCGGCGGTGTAGCTGGGTGGCTCGCTCGGAAGCCACGAAGGCACGCCGCCCTTCCAGAAGGTGATAGCCGGTTGCTTCTTGCCCATCTCCTACGCTCCCCCAACGCTCATGCCGCCCATGAGGCCCAGGGCGTCTGGCGCCACGTAGGAGGGCTGGGAGGCGTCGTACAGGCCGCGCTTCTCCACGTAACCCACCACGGCGTCGCTCGTGAGGTAGCGGATGGACTGGCCACAGGCCACGCGACGGCGAAGGTCGCTCGAGGAGATGGCCAGCGCCGGGACCTCGAGGTAGTGCACCTGGAACTCGAGCGCGGACTCGGTGAGGCTCGCGCGGGCGCGCTCCAGGTCGTAGCCGGGGCGCGTGGCGCCCACAAGATGCGCGAGCGAGGCGATGCGCTCGGCGTCCCTCCAGCGCAGGATGTCGCTGATGGCGTCGGCGCCGGTGATGAAGTAGAGCTCGACGTTGGCCGGGTAGTGGTCACGCAAAAGCTGCAGCGTGTCCACGGTGTAGGTGATGCCGGGACGGTCCACCTCGATCCTGCTCACGAGGAAGCGCGGGTTGTCGGCCGTGGCGAGCAGGGTCATCGCGAGGCGGTCCTCGGGCGAGGAGACGCGGCGCTCCTGCTTGAAGGCTGGGCTGCCGGCCGGGACGAACACCACGACGTCCAGATCGAGGTCGTGGGCCGCCTGCTCGGCCGCCACCAAGTGGCCGTTGTGGACCGGGTCGAAGGTGCCGCCCATGACGCCCAGGCGATAGGTGCGCGAGGGGTCCTGGCCGAGCCTGGGAAGGTCGGCCACGAGGCGAGCGGTCACCTCGGCGCCCAAATTAGTCACTGCCTGGCTCATGCGCGGACCTGGCCGTTGCCGCGCAGCAGGCACTTCTTGGTGGTAAGGGCAGATGCCCCCATGGGCCCGCGCACGTGCAGCTTCTGGGTGGAGATGCCTATCTCGGCGCCGAGGCCGAACATGCCGCCGTCGGTGAAGCGCGTGCTCGCGTTCACGTAGACCGCGGCCGCGTCGATGCGGGCCAGGAAGGTCTCGGAGGCGGAGAAGTCCTCGGTGACGATGCACTCGGAGTGCTGCGTGCCGTAGGCGTTGATGTGGCGGATGGCCTCGTCAAGGCCGCCCACCACGTGCACCGCGAGGTCAAGCGAGTCGTACTCGCGCGCCCAGTCCTCCTCGGTGGCCGCAACAAAGTCCTCGCCCGCCGCGAGGCCGGCAGCCTCGCAGGCGGCCAGGCACGCCTCGTCGCCGTGGATGAGGACGTGCCAGGCCTTGCAGCTGCTCACGAGCGTGGGCAGGAAGGCCTCTGCGCAGGCTTCGTCCACGAGCACCGTCTCGATGGCGTTGCACACGCCGGGGCGCTGGGTCTTGGCGTTCTCGATGATGTGGATGGCCATGACGAGGTCTGCCTTGGCGTGCACGTAGACATGGCAGTTGCCCTCCCCCGTCTGGATGACGGGCACGCTTGCCTCGCGCACGCAGGTCTGGATGAGGCCGTGGCCGCCGCGCGGGATGAGCACGTCCACCAGGCCGTTGGCGTGCATGAGCTCGACGGTCTGGGCACGGTCGGCGTCCAGGATGATGGTGGCGCAATCGGCCGGCAGGCCCGCGGCCTCGATGCCGGCACGGCAGGCCTCGGCGATGGCCTCACAGGAGTCGTGCGCCGCCGTGCCGCCGCGCAGGACCACGGCGTTGCCGGAACGCAGGGTGAGGCTGATGGCGTCGGCCGTGACGTTGGGCCTGGCCTCGTAGACCATGGCGACCACGCCAAGCGGCACGCGAACCTCGGAGAGGCGAATGCCGGAAGCCAGGGTGCGCCCGCCCACGACCTCGCCGAGCGGGTCTGCCTGGGCGGCGACCTCGAGCATGCCGGCAATGATGCCGTCGAGCCGGGCTTCGTCGAGCATCAGACGGTCGAGCAGGGGGCCGGGCATGCCATTCTCGCGGCCGCGCTCCATGTCACGGGCGTTGGCCGCAAGGATTGCCTCCTGGTGCTCCTTGATGCTTCCGGCCGCAAGCTCGATGGCGCGCGTCCTTTGTTGGGCGCTCGCCTGCGCGAGCACGGCGGCCGCCGCCTTTGCGGCCTTGGCCTTCTCAAGTGCCTCTGACATAGGGACCCCTTTCGAGGTAGATGCTTGCGTGGGAACCACCGCTAGAAGACGAGCAGCTCGTCTCTGTGGATGGCCGGGCAATCGGCGCGGTCGGGCCAGAAGCGGGCGATGACGTCGAGCTTGAGGCCGCGGACGCGCCGCAGGTCATCAGCAGAATAGCGCGAGATGCCGCGGGCGATAAGGGTGCCGTCCGCATCCGTAACACTAATGGTCTCACCGGCGGAAAAGTCGCCCTCCACCTCGGTGATGCCCACAGGCAGAAGCGAGGCGCCCTCGCGCTCCAGCGCCCGGGCCGCGCCGGCGTCGATGGTCACCGAGCCCTTGGAGAGGCCGGCAAGGCCGATCCAGAGCTTCCTTGCCTGCTCATGGCCCGCACCCGCAGGCGCTACGAAGCTTGTGTGGGTGCCCTTGCCCTCGACGGCGTCGAGAAGGGCACGCGGGTTTCTCCCCTTGCAGATGACCATGGGGATGCCCGCCGCGATCATGGCGCGCCCGGCGCGGACCTTGGTGGCCATGCCGCCCGTGCCGAAGCTGCTGGAGACGCCGCCGGCCATGGCAACGACGCTCGCGTCGACCTTCTCCACGCGCTCCACCAGGCGGGCGCTGGGGTCCTTCTCGGGGTTGGCGGTGTAGAGGCCGTCGATGTCGGAGAGGATGACGTAGAGGTCGGCGTCGATGAGCGAGGCCACAATGGCGCCGAGCATGTCGTTGTCGCCGAAGGAGAACTCGCGCACGCTCACCGTGTCGTTCTCGTTCACGATGGGCACCACGCCCAGCTCGAGCAGGCGCTCGAAGGTGTTGCGGGCGTTGAGGTAGCCCGTGCGATCGACTACGTCGCCACGCGTGAGTAGCACCTGGCCGCAGCGCACGCCCTCGGCGGCCAGCACCTCGGCGTAGCGCTCGATGAGGGTGGACTGGCCGGCCGCGGCGCAGGCCTGCAGCGTGGGGATGTCGCTCGGGCGCTCGGTAAAGCCCAGCAGGGAGCGGCCAACGGCGGCGGCGCCGCTCGAGACGAGCACGACCTTGTTGCCGGCGCGCTTGAGCTCGCAAATTTGCGCGCAGAGCGAACGAACGAACTCGAGGTCGAGCTCGTTGTCAGGCCCCATGAGCGTGGACGATCCGACCTTGAAGACGATGAGCTGCCCCATGGCTACTCCTCGCCCTCGCCGTCCGCAGCAACCTCGTCAGCGGAGGCCGCGCCGTCCATGTCAACCTCGACCGCATCAGCCACGCCGGCCTCGTCGGCGATGGCGCCGACGGTGACGATCTCATCGTCATCCCAGCCCTCGGCGTAGAAGACCTCAGGCTCGCTCTCATGGAGCTCAGAGAACTGGTCGTCGTTTTCGTTGGTGTAGTCAAGGTCATAGCCAAGGATGCGAACGGTCTCCCCGGTCTTGCATCCGGCCTTGGCGAGCATGTCATTAAGGCCCATGCGCTCAAATCGGTGCTGGAGGTAGGCAACGGCCTCCTCGTTCTCCCAGTCGGTCTTGATGACCATGCGCTCGATGGTGGTGCCGCTGACGCGCCAGACGCCTCCGCCGAGGTTGGCGACGTGGATGGAGTTGTCGCGGCGCTGGCGGCGGGCCTCCCACAGGTCGTCTCGCACCGGCTCCTCGACAAGCTCGCGCTCGGCGCGCAGGCGCGCCACGAGCTCTGCGCAGGAGGCCTCGAGCGAGTCGATGCCGGCGCCCGTCACGGCCGAGACCGCGAAGAACGGGTGGCCGTCGGCCTGGGCGCGCTCGCGCAGGGCTGCCAGGGCCGCGCTCGTCTCGGGCATGTCGGCCTTGTTGGCCACCACGATCTGAGGACGCTCGGCAAGCTCGGGCGCATAGGCCTCGAGCTCGCGGTTGATGGTGAGGTAGTCCTCCACGGCGTCGCGGCCCTCAAAGCCGCCCGTGAGGTCCACCACGTGCATGATGAGGGCGGTGCGCTCGATGTGGCGCAGGAACTCGTGGCCCAGACCCTTGCCCTCGCTCGCGCCCTCGATGAGGCCGGGGACGTCGGCCACGACGAAGGATCCGGCCTCGCCGGCCTTCACCACGCCGAGGTTGGGCACGAGGGTGGTGAAGGGGTAGTCGGCGATCTTGGGGCGGGCGGCGCTCATGCGCGCGATGAGCGAGGACTTGCCCACGCTCGGCATGCCCACCAGCGCCGCGTCCGCCATGAGCTTCATCTCGAGCTGGATCCAGTGCTCAAAGGCCGGCTCGCCCTTCTCGGCGAATGCCGGGGCGCGGCGCACGGAGGTCACGAAGTGGATGTTGCCCTTGCCGCCCGAGCCGCCGGGGCCCACGATGGCGCGCTCGCCGGGACGCGTGAGGTCGGCGATCTCGTAGAGGGGCTCCATGGTCTCAGGGTCGAGCTCGGTCACCACGGTGCCGCAGGGAACGCGCAGCACGAGGTCCTGGCCGTCCCTGCCGTGGCGCCTGGCGCCCTGGCCGTGCGTGCCGCGCTCGGCGCGGAAGTGGTGCTTGAAGCGATAGTCGATGAGCGAGGAGAGCTGGGGGTCGCACTGCAGCACGACGTCGCCGCCACGGCCGCCGTCGCCGCCGTCGGGGCCGCCCTTGGGGACGAAGGCCTCGCGCCTGAACGACATGCAGCCCGCGCCGCCGTCGCCGCCCTTGACGTTGATTCGAGATATGTCGGTGAACTGGGACATGCGATGCCCTCCAAGCTCGGTGTTGCTCGTAAGAAAAAGGACCCCCGGCTATGTGGCCGAGGGTCCTGTCTGTACCCGAATGGGTTCGAGGAAGCCCTTAAGCCTCCTGAGCCGGGCGAACGTGAACGTAGTGCTTAGCACCCTTCACGAACTCGACGGTGCCGTCCTTGAGGGCGAACAGGGTGTCGTCCTTGCCGCGGCCGACGTTCTCGCCCGGGGTGATGTGCGTGCCACGCTGACGGACGATGATCTGGCCCGTCTTGATGGACTGGCCACCAAAGACCTTGGTGCCGAGTCGCTGAGCTGCAGAATCGCGGCCGTTACGGGAGCTGGCCTGACCCTTCTTGTGTGCCATTAGACTACCTGCCTATCTAGTAGAAACTAAGGGACGCGCCTACTCGGCGTCCTCGGTCGTAGCGGCCTTCTTGGCCGTAGCGGTGATGCGGGGCATGCTGGTGACCTCAATGCGGGTGAGGTTCTGGCGGTGACCCTTCTTGCGAGCGTAGCGCTTGCGCTTCTGGAACTTGAAGACGAGCTGCTTGTCACCCTTGTGCTGGTCGACGACCTTGCAGGTAACCTTCTTCTTGGCAAGCGTGTCAGCGTCGACGAGAACCTTCTTGCCGTCGTTGAGCATCAGAACGTCGAGCTTGACCTCGTCGCCAGGCTGCGCATCGAGCTTCTCGACGTCGAGGACGTCGCCCTTGGCAACCTTATACTGCTTGCCACCAGTCGTGATGATTGCGTACATGTTAGAGCCTCTCATTGCTGTGGTGAGTGCAACAGTTGCAAATAATACGCTAGGCAAAATGCCCCGTCAACGAGAAAATTGCGGTTGTGAACGCTCTTTCCACGACTTCTCCGCCTCAAATCTCAGAGCGAGGGCGTGCCCCAGCAAGGTGGTGGCGCCAAAAGCCACGGCAGGTTTCACTATGAGGCCGAGGCCAGGGAAAACGCGGGACGCCGCACGGGCCGCGGCACGCGAGGCGAAGGCGCAGCCAACGACGGCGCCGAGCTCGGCCGCGCGCTCCACCGTGGCCCCTTGCCCGTAGACGCCCGCGATGTCGAGCGCCATCAGGGCCTGGTTGGCCGTCATCACCGGCATGTCGGCGCTTCCCAGGGGCAAGAGAGCCACCGCGGCGTTCTGCGCGCTCCTATTAGAGACGCATCGGGCGGCCACCGCGCGCCGCACGAACTCGAAGTTCGCGGCGAGCGCGATGTCGGCGTTGCAGGTCTGGGCCATCCAGTCTGCAAGCTTATCCAACAAAACGTCGCTCGAGGCCGCGGCGATGAGGGCCGCGCCGCCTGCCTTGGCAGGGGCCGGGGCCTCCACGCTCGTCTCCACCACGATGGCGCAGGGAACGCCCGCGGCCATGAAGGCGGCCGAGGCGCTGGCGGCCCTGCCCGTGGCGCCGCCCACGACGACGGCGAGGTCGGCGCCGGGATTCACGCGCAGGGCGGCGTCGGGGCGCAGGGCCTCCACGTGCACGAGGCCGGTGGGCGTCGCAGGCATGAGGGCGTCCTTGAGCGCGTAGACGAGCTCGGTGGGAGCGCCGGGCTCAACCGCGACGGAGATGCGCACGCAGGAGCGACGGGCGGCCTCGGCGGCACGCGCGCCGTCGGCGACCTGCTTCACCGCGTTGAAGGGAATGTCTTGGATGCGAGCCATGTTCACTCTTTCCTAGGCGGCCTTGGTTCTGTGCAGATACACAGATTGGACGATACCCACGCTCATGACCTGAACCACCATTGAGGTGGCGCCGTAGCTCACGAACGGCAGCGGAATGCCCGTGATGGGCATGATGCCGATGCACATGCCCACGTTTTGCAGCAGCTGGTAGCTCCACATGGTGATGACGCCGGCCAAGACGAGCTTGGCGAAGGGCGCGTCGATGTGCATGGCGAGATGCAAGGCGGAGAAGATGAGCCAGGCGTAGAGTGCGAGCAGCGCCACCGCGCCCACGAAGCCGAACTCCTCGGC
>CAVHKV010000040.1:5921-8317 GCA_963636635.1 uncultured Bacteroidales bacterium | reverse complement strand
AAAAAATCGCCGGAACCCACGGCGCGCGAGGCAAGGAGGATTCGCATGGCCACGATTATGGACAGCATTATGAGCACCGCCGTGAGCCCGGCCGGCTCGCCTGGCACGTCGTCGCAAGGTTGCGTGATGGCGCTCGACGCGGGCACCACGAGCGTCCGCGCCATCCTCTTTGACGAGTTTGGCCACAAGGTCGCCGTGGCCCAGCGCCCGCTCACCATGAAGTACCCGCACCCCGGCTGGGTCGAGCAAGACCCGGTGGAGATCCTCTCGGCCCAGGTGGCCTGCATGGTGGAGGTGCAGTTCAAGAGCGGCATCCACTCAGACCGCATCAGCGCCATCGGCATCACCAACCAGCGCGAGACCGTCATCGTCTGGGACCGCCACACCGGCCAGCCCATCTACGACGCGGTGGTGTGGCAGTGCCGCCGCACGGCGCCCATCGTGGACCGCGTGGTGGCCGAGGGCCACTCAGACCTCATCCGCGAGCGCACGGGCCTCATCCCCGACCCGTACTTCTCGGCCACCAAGATCGCCTGGATCCTCGACAACGTCGAGGGCGCGCGCGAGATGGCCGAGGCCGGCGAGCTCATGTGCGGCACCGTGGACACCTGGCTCATCTACAACCTCACCCGCGGCAAGGTCCACGCCACCGACTACACCAACGCCAGCCGCACCATGCTCTACGACATCCACAAGCTGCGCTGGGACGAGGAGCTCTGCGAGATCTTCAACGTGCCCATGTCCATGCTGCCCGAGGTCCGTCCCTCGTCCGGCAACTTTGGCGAGGTCAGCGCAGACGTCATGACCCACCACCCGCCCATCGCCGGCGTGGCCGGGGACCAGCAGGCGTCCCTGTTCGGCCACTGCTGCTTTGAGCCGGGCAGCGTCAAGAACACCTACGGCACCGGCTGCTTCATGCTCATGAACCTGGGCGAGAAGCCCGTGACCTCCAAGAACGGCCTGGTCACCACCATCGGCATCGCCGAGGGCGGCCGCATCGAGTATGCGCTCGAGGGCTCGGTCTTCCAGGCCGGCTCGGTTATCCAATGGCTGCGCGACGAGCTGCATCTCATTGACAGCGCGTCGGAGACCGGCGAGCTGGCGGCCTCCGTGCCCGACACGGGCGGCTGCTATCTGGTGCCCGCCTTCACCGGCCTTGGCGCTCCATGGTGGCAAAGCGACGCCCGCGGCCTCATCTGCGGCCTCACGCGCGGCACCGACAAGGTCCGCCTGGTGCGCGCGGCCTGCGAGTCCATGGCCTACCAGACCTACGACATCCTCAAGGCCATGGAGGCCGATTCCGGCAACGCCCTCAGCGCGCTCAACGTGGACGGCGGTGCGGCCAACAACGACTTCATCATGCAGTTCCAGGCCGACCTGCTCGGCATCGACGTGGCCCGCGCCGCCACGGCCGAGACCACCGCGCTCGGCGCCGCCTACCTGGCGGGCCTGGCCACGGGCTTTTGGGCGGACCGCGAGGAGGTCGCAAGCCTCATGGAGGGCGAGAAGCGCTATTCGCCCGCCATGGATCCAGCGCAGGCCGAGCGCCTGCTCGAGGGCTGGCACGACGCCATCCGCCGCACCGTCTCCTAGCGCGCCCGTATGCGCCCTGCGCTCACACCTGCTGCACCCGCCGCGTGGTACGCTCTAGGCAGATTGGGCATACGGCCTACCTCACACAAAGGAGAAAACATGCGCATCGTCGTCGCTTCCGACCACGCCGGCTTCTGCCAGAAGGACGTCATCTGCGAGTTCGTTCGCGGCCTCGGCCACGAGGTCGAGGACCTCGGCCCCGCCGACGCCGGCCGCGTCGACTACCCGGACTTTGCCGTGAAGGTCGCCAAGCGCGTCTCCGAGGGCACGGCCGACCGCGGCATCCTCATCTGCGGCACCGGCATCGGCATGGCCATGACCGCCGACAAGGTCGCCGGCGTGCGCGCCACCGTCGTTGAGTCCGACAACTTCGCCCGCCTGTGCCGCGAGCACAACGACTGCAACGTCATCTGCCTTTCCGGCCGCTTCACCGCCCCGATGGACAACTGCAAGTTCGTCGAGACCTTCCTCACCACCGAGTTTGGCGGTGGCCGCCACACCGGCCGCGTCGCCAAGATCATGGCCCAGGACTAGCCCTTGTCCCTCGGCATCTTCTACATCGTCATCGGCGCCGTCCTCGGATTTGCGGGGGCGGCGCCCTTTGCCTTCGTGCTCGCGCGCTCGGTGGCGGCCGGCTCCAAGGGGCCGGGCGTGCGCTCGGGCCTCGTGTGCATCGTCATCTCGGCGGCCATCGTGCTCGTGGGCGCGGCGCTGGCCAACCGCGCCTGGCCCGGCGCCTTGCTGCCCGTGGTGGTGAGCGCGTCGCTCACCTTCCTGTTCGCCGTCACCGGCGCGGCCATCTC
>CAVHKV010000040.1:0-5649 GCA_963636635.1 uncultured Bacteroidales bacterium | reverse complement strand
CCCACTTGTGGACCCCTAGTTTCAGGTTTGCCACAACCGCTTTCAGGTTCCTTGCAAGTTTGGCGGGTGCGTGGACTGCGTCTGGCGGCCGCGTGGTATCCGCGGCTTTTTTGCGCACTGGTTTTCGATACGGCCGCAATCCCTACCTGCTACTTTACAGATTATTGAGAAAACCGTGCTAAAACGGCTAAAAAATTCTCGACACATTGAAATTTGAAAGTGCTACCATGCCCAACTGCTGAATGAAAACGCCGCTCGACACCAAGGTGCCTACGGGCACCTTTTGAATGTCGAGACGCAGAAATTTGCGTGTAGTTTTCATCGGCGAGGGGTATAGAATCCCACACGCCGCGCGGGATACCCCCAGACGCGGATATTCGGCGGCCGCAGACAGGCCGCCACGGGGCAAGCGAAAGGAAGCTGCATGTCTCCACTAGATAAGCTCCCCGAGGAGATTGACTCTCTTCTGGATGGCTTTATGTCCCACGCCCTCATCGGCGATACGAACTTCGGCCTCACCACCTACACCTTCTGGCTCGCCGTTGCCCTCGTGCTGATGCTCGCCGTGATCTTCGTCTTCAAGAAGAAGCAGGCCGCGAGCCTCGTGCCGCAGGGTCTGTTCGTGAACGGCGTCGAGTACGTGGTCGAGTTCGTGCGTGACGACATGGTCAAGTCCATCGTCGGCGAGCAGACCTGGAAGAAGCACTTCCCGTTCCTCGCGGCGCTGTTCTTCTTCATCGTGGCCAACTCCATCGTGGGCGTCATCCCCGGCTGCCACCCCGGCACCGGCACCATCGGCGTCACGGCCGCCCTGGCTCTGTGCTCCTTCATCTACTTCATCGTGGTTGGCTGCAAGCGCCTCGGCCCCATCGGCTACATCAAGAGCCTGGCCCCCGAGGGCGTGGCCTTCCCCATCAACCTGCTCGTGTGGGTCATCGAGCTCTTCTCGACCTTCCTGCGCCTCATCACCCTGGCCGTCCGTCTGTTCTGCAACATGTTCGCCGGCCACGTCGTCATGGGCGCCTTCGCCATCCTGGCGTCGCTGTTCTTCGAGCCCATCCTTCAGGGCTTCTCGGTCGTCGCCCTCGGCAACGCCGCGGCCTCCGTCTTCTGGGTTGCCATCCTCATCATCATTTACCTGGTGGAGATCATGGTCGGCGTCATCCAGGCCTACGTCTTCACCCTGCTCTCGGCGGTCTACATCCAGCTCGCTGAGAACGGCGACTAAGCAAGGCATCTCGCGGGCACCTGCCCGCTGTGCATAAAAACGCTCACGACTCGCCCGGCTAAAGAAAAACACGGGCGACAGACAAAGGAGGAATCGTGGGAGCTATCGGTTATGGTCTTGGTGTTATCGGCGCCGGCATCGGCATTGGTCTCGCGGCCTATGGTGCAACGTCGGCTATCGCGCGCCAGCCTGAGATGCAGAGCCGTCTGTTCACGGTCTTCATTCTGGGCTCCGCTTTCGTAGAGGCCCTCGCCCTCATCGGCTTCGTCGTTACGCTGATCGCCTAGATCGGGTTACGTCGGAAACGCTGAGTGGAGGCAAGAATGAACAGCAACATTAAGAGGCTCGGCTACGCCGGCATTGCGGCTCTCGCGGTCGCCGTCCCGACGCCCGCCCTCGCGGAGTCGCCCTCCGGAGCCGACCTGCTGCTGCCGAAGATGGCGGAGTTCATCCCCGCCCTCATCGCCTTCCTCGTCATCTGGGTCGTCCTCGCCAAGCTCGCTTGGCCCTCGATCCTCGAGATGATGGAGAAGCGTCAGCAGAAGATCCAGGAGGATCTCGACGCCGCGGCCGCTGAGAAGGTCGCCGCCGAGAAGGACCACCGCGAGTACCAGGCGCAGATCGCCGCGGCCCGTCACGAGGCCGACGAGATCGTGGCCAAGGCCAAGCGTGAGGCCGAGGCCGAGCGCTCCCGCATCCTGGCCAAGGCGCAGGAGGACGCGGCCGCCACGGTGGCCAAGGCCCACGACGCCGTCAGCTCCGAGCGCCGCAAGGCCATGATCGAGCTCTCCGGCTCGGTCGTCGACCTCTCTGTGGAGATCGCCAGCAAGATCATCGGCAACGACCTCAGCGAGGAGGCCCAGCGCAAGCTGGCCGAGAAGTATCTCGCGGAAGTGGGTGCCCCGCATGACGACGAAGCGTAGCGACCAGGAGAAGTCCGAGAAGTACGCCCGCGCGCTCATCGACGCGGCAAGGCAGGAGGGCAGGGCCAACAAGGACCTCGTCCAGTGGAACCACGCCCTCAAGTTCTCGCCCGAGGTGCTCGAGACCCTCGCCGCCATGCGCAGCGAGGACGACCTGGATCTCGTCGATGACGTCGCCCGTACTTACAAGGAGATTCTCGATAGCGAGGACAAGACGGTCTCCGTCACGGTGACCACCGCCGTCCCGCTTGACGACGATTTGCGCGCGAAGGTTCGCGCCAAGGCCGAGAAGGACCTGAACGCCCCGGTGTACCTGGTTGAGCGCGTCGACCCGTCCATCATTGGCGGCGTCGTGCTCGAGGCTCGCGGCAACCGCTACGACGCCTCGGTCCACGCCCAGCTGGCCAACATCCGCAAGACGCTCTCCTCGACCTTTATGGGAAGTGATGACTAATGGCAGACAAGATCAGCTCCGAGGTGATCATGCGCACGCTGCGCGAGCAGCTTTCGCAGATCAACGCCACGGTTGACGAGCAGGAGGCGTCTGTCGTCACCGAGGTGGGCGATGGCATCGCCCACATCTCTGGCCTGAGGACGGCCATGGCCGGCGAGCTTCTGCAGTTCACCAGCTCCGCCTCCGGCAAGAGCGTCTACGGCCTGGCCCAGAACCTCGAGGAGAACGAGGTCGGCGCCGTTCTGTTCGGCGACGTCGACGCCATCAAGGAGGGCGACGAGGTCCGCACCACGGGCCGCGTCATGGACATCCCCGTGGGCCGCGCCATGCTCGGCCGCGTGGTGAACCCCCTCGGCCAGCCCATCGACGGCAAGGGCCCCATCGCCACCACCGACACTCGCCCCATCGAGTTCAAGGCCCCCGGCATCATGGAGCGCCAGCCCGTGTGCGAGCCCGTGCAGACCGGCCTTCTGGCCGTCGACGCCATGGTCCCCGTGGGCCGCGGCCAGCGTGAGCTCATCATCGGCGACCGCAAGACGGGCAAGACCGCCATCGCCATCGACACCATCGTGAACCAGGCCAAGACCGACATGATCTGCATCTATGTCGCCATTGGCCAGAAGGCCTCCACGGTTGCCGCCATCCAGGGCACCCTCAAGGCCCACGGCGTTCTCGACAAGACCATCATCGTGGCCGCCACCGCCGCCGACTCCGCGCCGATGCAGTACATCGCGCCCATGGCCGGCGCCGCCATCGGCGAGTACTTCATGTACAACGACGCCAACGGCAACCCGGCCGACGCCGAGCACCCCGGCGGGCACGCCCTGGTCATCTACGACGACCTCTCCAAGCAGGCCGTCGCCTACCGTCAGATGTCGCTGACGCTTCACCGTCCGCCCGGACGCGAGGCCTACCCTGGCGACATCTTCTACCTGCACTCTCGCCTGCTCGAGCGTGCCTGCAAGCTTTCCGACGCCAACGGCGGCGGCTCGCTCACGGCTCTCCCGATCATCGAGACGCAGGAGGGCGACGTCTCCGCCTACATCCCCACCAACGTGATTTCCATCACCGACGGTCAGATCTACCTGCAGTCCAACCTGTTCTTCCAGGGCCAGCGCCCGGCCGTCGACGTGGGCATCTCGGTGTCGCGCGTCGGTGGCGCCGCCCAGCTGCCCGCCATGAAGCAGGTCGCCGGCACGCTGCGCCTGGACCTGGCGAGCTACGCCGAGAAGCAGGCCTTCGCCCAGTTCGGCTCCGACCTCGACGCCTCGACCCAGTACCAGCTGAGCCACGGCGCCCGCATGACCGAGCTGCTCAAGCAGCACCGCTATGCGGCTCTCGACGTCGCCGACCAGATCATCGTGCTGTTCGCCGGCAAGGAGGGCTTCCTGGACGACCTCGACGTCGAGCAGGTGTGCCCGTTCCGCGACGGCCTGGCCGCCTACATGCAGGAGCGCCACAACGGCATCCGTCGCGAGGTTCGCGAGGGCAAGATCTCTGACGGCACCGGCGAGCGCCTCAAGGCGCACATCGCCAGCTACAAGAAGCAGTTCCTGCTCGAGCACCCCACTAAGGCAGCCCTGGCCGAGGCCGAGGCAGCCCAGGCGGCCGAGGGCACCGACCAGGAGAAGGCGTAGGGCACCGGCTCATGTCGAATCTCCGCGAAATACAAAGGCGCATCTCCTCGGTCAAGGCGACCATGCAGATCACGCGCACCATGGAGATGGTCTCCACGGCAAAGATCCGCAAGGCGCTTGAGCGCGCCGAGGAAGCTGAGCCCTACAAGGACGCCATCAGCCGCATGATGGGTGCCGTCGTCGGCTCGAGCCTCGACGAGCGCCAGCCGCTGCTCGTGAAGCACCCGCAAGAGAAGAAGGTCCTCTTCATTCTCATGGCCTCCGACCGAGGCCTCGCGGGCGGCTTTAACTCGCAGCCCGAGCGCGACGTCCAGCGCAAGATGGACCGTCTCAAGCTCAAGGGCGTGGACAGCGAGGTCATCACCACCGGCCGCAAGCCCACGGACTACTTCACCTACCGTGGCGTCGAGCCGTCCATCTCCTTCGTGGGCACCTCCTCGGAGCCCACGATGGACCAGGCCGACCAGATCGCCACCTACGTGATGGACGCCTACGCCAAGGGTTCGGTGGATCGCGTCGAGCTCACCTACTGGCACGCGAAGAACCGCGTTGACCAGGAGCTCGTCTGCGAGCAGCTGCTGCCGATCGACCCCGACGCGTTCAAGATGCCCAACGAGCCGCGCAACCCCGAGGCGCTCACCACGCTCGAGCACGACCTCAACAGCCCGTTCGAGTTCGATCCGTCGGCCTCCGAGGTTCTCGGCTACCTCATCCCGGCCTACGTGCGCACGGTGATCTTCCACGCCATGCTCGACTCGGCCGCCGCAGAGCACGGCGCCCGCCGTCGAGCCATGCACTCGGCCACCGAGAACGCGGAAGAGGTCATCACCAACCTGAGCCGTACCTACAACCGCGTGAGGCAGGGCTCCATCACCACCGAGCTCATCGACATCATCGGCGGCGCGTCCGCATTGGAGGACAACTGATGACAGAAACCACTGACAAGCGAACGGTGCTTGAGGAGGCGGCACTCGGCTACATGCGCCGGGGCGCCGGCGACGGTACCGTCATCCGCATCGTGGGCTCCATCGTCGACGTCAAGTTCGACGAGCGCGTGCCCGCCATCTACAACGCCCTCGTCGTCACCGGCGAGACGCCCATCGGCGCGATCAACGTCACGCTCGAGGTCGAGAGCGAGCTGCCGGGCAACGTCGTCCGCTGCGTCGCCATGGCCTCCACCGACGGCCTGCAGCGCGGCCTGCGCGTGCACGACACCGGCGCCCCGATGATGATGCCCGTGGGCGAGGCCACCCTCGGCCGCGTCTGGAACGTCGCCGGCAAGCCGGTTGACGGCAAGCCGCTGCCCGAGAACGTGCAGTACTACCCGATTCACCGTCCGGCCCCGCAGTTCCAGGACATCACCACCCAGACCGAGATCTTCGAGACCGGCATCAAGGCCATCGACCT
>CAVHKV010000039.1:15264-18878 GCA_963636635.1 uncultured Bacteroidales bacterium | reverse complement strand
GTAGTGGAGTCCGAGACGAGCTCTTCTGAAGCTAGGCCTAGCAATGCCCCATCTAGTGCCGAGCCCGAAGAATCTTCTCAAGATGCCTCCAGGAGCGACGAACCTTCTGCTGTGGCGGGAAAGAAGACGACGCTGTTCATTGGCGTAATCGCAGCAATTGTTGCGCTCTTCGTTGTCATTTCGATTCTTCCCTGTAATCACGAATGGGAAGAGGCTACATGCACCGAGCCAAAGACTTGCACTAAGTGTGGGGAAACGGAGGGAGACCCGCTTGGGCACGATTGGCAGGAGGCCACGTGCCTGAGTCCCAAGACGTGCAAGCGCTGCGGGGAAACCGAAGGCAGCGCCCTTGGACATGATATTTCCGAGTGGACGACCACCAAAGAGGCGACTTGTTCTGAGGCGGGAGAGCAGACCGCAGTTTGTTCCCGTTGTGGGGAGACTCAGAAAAAGGCCATCGCCAAGCTTGCTCATACTGAAGGCGAATGGGTTGTTGCAAAAGCGCCTTCTGTTACTTCCACGGGCGACGTGACGTCTGGCACGAAGGAACTCAAGTGCTCGGTTTGCGGTGAGACGATCAAGACCGAGCAGTTCACGATTGAAGTCACGGCTTCTCAGAAGAGCGCCCTCAGGAAGGCCTCTAGTTACCTGAGCTTCACCGCTTTCTCTCATGACGGCCTTGTTAAGCAGCTTGAGTTCGAAGGTTTTTCGAACGAAGATGCCACTTTTGCCGCCGATTATTGCGGAGCCGACTGGAATGAGCAGGCGGCTGAGAAGGCCCAGAAGTACCTTGATATGATGGGCTTCTCGCATTCCGGCCTTGTTGATCAGCTTGAGTATGAGGGCTTTACCTCCGAGCAGGCTGAATACGGCGTGAGCGCCGTGGGGCTTTAGCCTTGTGAGATGAAATACGGCATGAATAGACCTTGAGTTAGAGGTCGTTCAGCTATTCGGATTTGCTTATGCGGCACCGGGGAACATTCTTCCCTGACGCCGCTGCCATTACGCGGAGACACGTTGCGGCAGCCGTGAAGGTCATTTTGAGTCATTATTCGCTCAAAACTTCCGAAAATGTGAGAACCATCACGTTTTACCCTGGGTAAAATGTGAGAACCATCACATTTTCGGAAGTTTTGGAGTTGGCGATGGAAAGAGACGTTATCAAGCGCCTTGAGGCGTGGAAGGCTTCTCCCTTCCGTAAGCCCCTCATCCTCAAGGGTGCGCGCCAGGTGGGAAAGACCTGGGCGCTCAAGGAATTTGGCAAGACGAGCTACGAGAACTGCGTCTACATCTCCCTTGAGCAGAGCTCCCCGGACGTCCCGAGCGAGTATGCCGAGTTCTTTGTTGGCACGCGCGACCCAGAGCGCATCGTCTCCAATCTCTCGCTGGCCGCGGGCCAGCCCATCCACAAGGGCAAGACGCTGCTCATCCTTGACGAGATTCAGGACTGCCCCGCCGCGGTGGGGGCGCTCAAGTATTTTTGCGACGAGGCTCCCGAATACCATGTTGCTTGCGCGGGCTCGCTCCTGGGCGTTCGGCTCTCGCGTGAGACGAGCGCCTTCCCGGTTGGCAAGGTCGAGTTTCTCGACATGCATCCCATGACCTTCTCCGAGTTCCTTCGAGCCGAGGGGGCGGGGGAGTACGACCGAATGCTCGCTGAGCTCGACGGCTTTGACCCACTGCCAGAGTTCTTCCACACCCGGCTTCTCGAGCATCTCCAGCGCTACTTTGCGAGTGGCGGCATGCCCGAGGCTCTGGAGCGTTGGGTTGAGACGCGCGACATCAACCAGGTCGACAAGGTCCTGTCCGACCTCCTGGACTCCTATGAGCGAGACTTCGCCAAGCATGGTGGCAGAACCCAATTTGCCAAGCTCTCCCTTACGTGGGGCTCGCTGCCAACCCAGCTCGCCCGGGAGAACAAGAAGTTCGTGTGGGGCCTGCTCCGCGAGGGTGCGCGCGCCCGCGAGTACGAGGATGCGGTGGAGTGGCTCGTTGACGCCGGCCTGCTGCTCAAGGTGCCGCAGAACAACGCCGGGGGCATACCCATGTCTGCCTACGACGTTTCCTCTGCGTTCAAGGCCTATAGCCTCGACGTTGGCCTGTTGCGTCGCCAAGCTAGGCTCGATGCCTCCGCCTTCGCGCGTCCCGCGGGCCTCTTTGAGGAGTTCAAGGGTTCCTACGCCGAGAACTACGTCTTGCAGTCCCTCGTTCCGCAGCTCGACGTGGCACCGCGCTATTGGACGAACGAAAAGCCGCGCCATGAGGTGGACTACCTTCTTCAGGTGGGCAACGACATAGTTCCCGTTGAGGTGAAGTCTGGCGAGGCGGTTCATTCCCCGAGCCTGCGCTACTACACAAAGAAGCATGAGGAGACGACACCGCTGCGCGTTCGCTATTCGCTCAGGAACCTAACGCTCGATGACAGGTTGCTCAATATCCCGCTCTACCTGGCAGATCGCTCTGTTTCTCTTATCGAGAAGGCACTGGATACCATTCGCTAGGCTGATGACGTTTGTGCCGCCGCGGGCGCCTAAGGCGTTTGTGGGTTGCCGGGGAAGCGGGGTCATTGCGTCAATCGTGGCCTAACAAGTCCCGGAGGCATGCCGTACGCCGATGGGCGTGGGCGGAAATGGTTGCCATCCGGTAAACTCTCAAAGGTTATGTAAACAACGCCGTGTGTGGGGACGCGCGGCGCCTGACGGGGGAGTGCCAATGGGAGAGGGCAAGACCTTCGGCGATTGCGCGTGCGATGGCACGGCTAACGTAGCTGCTGCCTGCGCAAACGGGACTTCGGTATCTGCGGCTTGCGTGAATGCTGCCGCAGCGACTTGTGATGCCGTGGGCGGTGCATCGGCCGCTTGCGCAAATGAGTCCGGTGCGACTACGGCCGAGGAACGGCGCGTGCGCGTCATCGAGGTGAAGCAGAGCGTGTTCGCGAGCAACGAGCGCGCGGCCGACGCCCTGCGCGAGGAGCTGCAGGCGCGCGGGACCTTCCTGCTGAACCTCATGAGCAGCCCCGGTTCGGGCAAGACCACCACGCTGCGCCGCACCGTCGCCGCGCTCAAGGACGAGTTGTCCATCGGCGTGATGGAGGCCGACATCGACTCTGACGTGGACGCCCGCACCATGGCGGAGACCGGCGTCGTGGCCGTGCAGCTGCACACGGGCGGCATGTGCCACCTGGACGCGGCGATGTGCCGCCAGGGCCTGGCCGAGCTCGACGCCGCCACCGCCGAGGCCGGCGCCGCCCCGCTCGACCTCGCCATTCTCGAGAACGTGGGCAACCTCGTGTGCCCGGCGGAGTTCGACACGGGCGCGAGCGTGAACGTCGCCATCCTCTCCGTTCCCGAGGGCGACGACAAGCCCCTCAAGTACCCCCTCATGTTCGAGGTCACCGACGTGGTGCTCGTCAACAAGATCGACGTGGCGCCCTACTTCGACTTTGACCTCGAGCGCTGCATCGACAACGTCCACCTGCGCAACCCCGGCGCGCTCGTCATTCCCATCTCGGCCAAGACGGGCGAGGGCATCGAGGAGTGGGCGAGCTGGCTCTCGCAGGCCGTGGCTTCCTGGAAGGCAGGAACCTTCCACAAGGCAACGCCTGCCAACTGCGA
>CAVHKV010000039.1:0-14988 GCA_963636635.1 uncultured Bacteroidales bacterium | reverse complement strand
ATGTAAATAACGCCCAGCTAGTGGGCTTGACACAAGGAGAGACCATGATTCTCAACGGCCCCGGAATTTCCTACACCGAGACTGACATCGGCTCTGAGTTCGTGCCCGAGGTTCCTGAGAACCCGCGCCCCAGCATCGTCGCCCTGTGCAAGCACTGCACCAACCGTATGCTGGGCAAGGACACCATCCTGCCCTACGAGTACTGGAGCTTTGCCGAGGCTGCCACCGACGAGCAGGCCGACATGCTCTGCAAGCTCAAGATGCGCGTGCCCTACACGCTCGAGGCCGCCGTCAAGGCCACCGGCATCCCGGCCGAGAAGCTCGAGCCCATGCTCGACGAGGTCTCCTACGTGGGCCTTCTCGAGTACAACTGGGAGAACCCCACCCGCACCAAGCAGTGGGTGCTGCCCATGCTCGTTCCCGGCTCGGCCGAGTTCCTCAACATGCGCTGGAGCCAGCTCGAGGAGCACCCGGTCTTCGCCAAGTTCTTCGAGAGCGCCTCGAAGGGCCCGCTGTCCAAGGCCACGCCGCTCGTGCCGCCCGGAGGCGCCGGAATCGGCATGCACGTCATCCCGGTTGAGAAGGCCATCGAGCACGAGAACCAGTCCATCTCCATCGAGCACATCAAGCACTGGCTCGACAAGTACGAGGGCAAGTATGCCGCCAGCGCCTGCAGCTGCCGCATGAGCCGCCAGCGCATGGGCCAGGGCTGCGCCGACGACTTCAACGACTGGTGCATCGCCGTGGGCGACATGGCCGACTACGTGGTGGAGACCAACCGAGGACGCTACATCACCCGCGACGAGGCCATGGAGATCTTCCAGCGCGCCGAGGACAACGGCTTTGTGCACCAGATCACCAACATCGATGGCGAGAACAAGATCTTCGCCATCTGCAACTGCAACGTGAACGTGTGCTACGCGCTTCGTACCTCGCAGCTGTTCAACACGCCCAACCTCAGCCGCTCGGCCTACGTGGCCCGCACCGACGCCAAGAGCTGCGTGGCCTGCGGCCGCTGCGTGGAGGTCTGCCCGGCCGGTGCGGTGAAGCTCGGCCAGAAGCTGTGCCAGAAGTCCACCGGCGAGGTGCCCGAGTACCCGCGCCAGGAGCTGCCCGACGCCGTGAAGTGGGACTACACCAAGTGGAGCCCCGACTACCGCAACAAGAACCGCATCGAGACCTACGACAGTGGCACCGCGCCCTGCAAGACGGCCTGCCCCGCGCACGTGGCCGTGCAGGGCTACCTCAAGCTCGCCGCCCAGGGCCGCTACACCGAGGCGCTCGCCCTCATCAAGCGCGAGAACCCGCTGCCGGCCGTATGCGGCCGCATCTGCAACCGCCGCTGCGAGGACGCCTGCACCCGTGGCCGCGTCGACGAGGCCATCGCCATCGACGAGGTGAAGAAGTTCATCGCCCAGAAGGACATGGACGCCGAGACCCGCTACATCCCGCCCCAGGTGCGCCCCAAGGTCAAGGGCGACTTTGAGGAGAAGGTCGCCATCATCGGCGCCGGCCCGGCCGGCCTCTCCTGCGCCTTCTACCTGGCCGAGAAGGGCTACAAGCCCGTCGTGTTCGAGAGAAACGAGCGCCCCGGCGGCATGCTCACCTACGGCATCCCGGCCTACAAGCTCGGCAAGGACGTCATCCAGGCCGAGGTGGACGTCATCGAGGCCATGGGCGCCGAGTTCCACTACGGCGTTGAGGTCGGCCGCGACGTGACGCTGGCGCAGCTGCGCGAGCAGGGCTACAAGGCCTTCTACGTGGCCATCGGCTGCCAGGGCGGCCGCAAGGCGGGCGTGCCCGGCGAGGACGCGCCCGAGGTCGGCGTGGCTGTGGACTTCCTGCGCGAGGTGGCTGCCGCACAGCTCGACGGCGGCGTGGCCAAGCCGGTCTCCGGCAAGGTCGTCGTGGTGGGCGGCGGCAACGTCGCCATCGACGTGGCCCGTACCGCCGCGCGCCTGGGCGCCGAGAGCGTGGACATGCTCTGCCTCGAGGGCCGCGACATCATGCCCGCCTCCAACGAGGAGGTGGCCGAGGCCGAGAGCGACGGCGTGAAGCTGAGCTGCGGCTGGGGTCCCAAGGAGGTCCTGCTCACCGAGGACGGCCACGTGCGCGGCATCGTCTTCAAGCGTTGCACCCGTGTCTTTGACGGGGACGGCCGCTTCTCGCCTGAGTACGACGAGAACGACACCATCGAGCTCGCCTGCGACCAGGTGGTCATGTCCATCGGCCAGTCCATCGTGTGGGGCAACCTGCTCGAGGGCTCCAAGGTGGAGCTCGGCCGTGGCAACGGCGCCGTGGCCGACCCCAAGACCTACCAGACCGCCGAGCCCGACGTCTTTGTGGGCGGCGACGTCTACACCGGCCCTAAGTTCGCCATCGACGCCATCGCCGCCGGTCACGAGGCCGCCGTCTCCATCCACCGCTTCGTCCAGAAGGGCACGCTCACCATCGGCCGCAACCAGCGCCAGTACAACGAGCTCGACAAGGACGACGTGGACTTTGGCTCCTACGACGACACCGCGCGCCAGGAGCCCAAGATCGACCACGAGCTGGAGAAGAGCCATCCCTTCCGCGAGTACACGCAGACCTTCACCGAGGAGCAGGTGAAGGCCGAGACAGCCCGCTGCCTGGGCTGCGGCGCCTCCGTGGTGGACCCGAACAAGTGCATCGGCTGCGGCCTGTGCACCACCAAGTGCGCCTTTGACGCCATCCACCTGTTCCGCGAGCGCCCCGAGTGCTCCACCATGGTGAAGTATGAGAAGAAGGTCCCGAGCCTGCTCAAGTACGCCGCCAAGCGTCAGGCCAAGATCATCTTCGGCAAGAAGAAGTAGCGAATCTGCCGGCGCGCGGTTGGGCAACCGCCGCGCGCCGGCTTTTTTGTTGGGCTTCTTAGCTCGGTTTTATTGGCTGGACTGGGTGCCTGCGGTTGGTGAGGCTGGGGGAGCGCCGCTCGCTTTCCGCCAGTTGGGCTGCGACCTTGCGCCTGTTAGCCTCGGGAACCTGAGCCTGCTTATTCGAATCGTTAGCCCGGCGCAGCGCCTTTGTGCCGGCTCTATTTTTGGGAGAAACCTTGCACGAGCTGGGCATCGTCTTCTACATCATCGACGACGTGAAGAAGGTCGCCGCCGAAAACGGCGCCACCTCGGTCTCGCGCGTGACGCTCGACCTGGGCGAGGTCAGCGGCGTGGTGCCGGAGTTTCTCCAAGACGCCTGGATGTGGGCCGTGAAGCGCGAGCCGCTCATGGAGGGCGCTGAGCTCGAGGTGGTGGAGAACAGGGCTGTCACCCTGTGCGAGAGCTGCGGCGCCGAGTACGGCACCGTGGAGCACGGCAAGGTCTGCCCCGTCTGCGGCAGCGAGGCCACGCACCTCCTGCGCGGCCGCGAGGTCATGATTCGCGAGATTGAGGCCTACTAGCGCAGGCCTCGCGCCGTTGCTTTGATGATGAACAAGCTTAGGCCGTAACGCCTGCGTCCGTCATTCCCTGGCGGGCGCATCGTTTTTGGGTCCAACAATTTGTTGCAGGCGCTTCGTTTCGGAGCCCGCCGCTTCAGCTGGCAGAGCTTTTCCGCAGGCTTGTGCCCCTATGCCCGCGCACGCTTGGCGTACACCTTGCTCGGGCGGATGACCATCATGGCGCAGAAGATGAGCAGCGCGGTGGAGACGAGGCTTATGGGATAGATGATCATCAGCCACTCAAAGCAGGGGTTGCTCGGGTAGACGCAGCTCACCCAGAAGAAGCGCCAGCCGCACACGCCGATGGCCGTGAGAATCGCCGGCGCCAGCGAGATGCCAAATCCTCGCAGGTAGCCGCTCATGTTCTCGTAGGCCATGCTGGCCATGTAGCTCGGGAAGATCATGAGCATGCGGTAGTAGCCCAGCCGTATTACCACCGGGTCGGGGTTGAACAGCGCCAGGATTTGGTGGCCCAGCCCAAGCAGTAGGGCGAGCATCACAAGCTCCACCGCCTCGGCCTCGACGAGGGTCGTGAGCAGCACCTTCTTGCAGCGTTCGATGTTGCCCGCGCCAAAGTTCTGTCCCACGAAGGTGGTGCAGGCCTGGGCGAAGGAGTTCAGCAGGTTGTAGACCACGTACTCGATGGAGAGCACGGCCGAGCTCGCCGCCATGACCTCGGTGCCCAGCCCGTTGATGCAAGACTGGATGACGATGTTTGCCAGCGAGAAGACCGCGCTCTGCAGGCCCGCCGGCAGGCCGATGCGCACCACGCGCCTGAGCACGGGGCCGTCGAGGCGCAGCTCGCGCGGGTTGAGGCGGATGGGCGAGTCGATGCGGCACAGGCGCACGAACAGCACGGCGGCCGCCACGGTGTAGCTCACGGCCGTGGCCGCGGCGGCACCCGCGACGCCCCAGCCCAGACAGGGGATGAACACGAAGACCAGCGCGACGTTGATGAGCGAGGAGGCCGCGAGCGCCTGCAGGGGCATCTTGGTGATGCCTACGCTGCGAAATATGGCGGCCTCGAAGTTGTAGAGCAGGATGGACGGCATGCCGAGCAGGTAGACGCGCAGGAACATGAGCGCCTGGGGCAGGGTCTCGGCCGGCACGCTCAGCAGGTTGAGCAAGGGAGCTGCAAAGAGCTCTCCCACGGCGATGACCACAAAGCCGATGGCGGCCATGCTTACCGAGCTGTGGACCGCCTTGTGCACGGTGTCCATGTCGTCGGAGCCGATGGCGTTGGCGATGACGACGTTGGTGCCGAGCGCGATGCCGATGAAGAGGTTGAGCAGCAGGCTCGTGATGGGCGTGTTGGAGCCGACGGCGGCCATGGCGGCGGGGCCCGCCTCGCCGGAGAGCTGGCCCACCATCATCGTGTCGATGAGCGAGCTCAGCTGCTCGAGGATGCCCGTGAGCGCCACGGGCAGGGCAAAGACGGGGACGGTCTTCCACAGTGACCCGTGGAGCATGTCGAGCGGCGGCTTCTTTTGGCTGCGCTTGCCCGGTTCCTTGTCGGCCGCGATGGGGTGGCCCTGCTTGGTGAGGCCCGTCTCGGCCTCGGAACTCTTGCTTTCGTTCATGCCTTGCACGGTGTTTTCGCAGCTCATTCGCCAGTCTCTTATTTCTACGCTCGCAACTTTGACCCGCACAGTCTAGTACCGCGCGCGGGCCCTTGTCACGCCTCGTCAATCCCTTTTTTGAACCATGCGCTGTCATGCGAGCGGGGCCTCGCGGCGTGATGTCGGGGCCACCGTGATTCGTTGAGTGCGAGCCGCATCTGCGAGAGCGGGGTGACGCGGTGGGCGTCGGAGTTGCCTTGGGGCGGTAGAGTGTTTGGAACGAGCCGTTCCCCATGCGTTTTAGTCGCCTCCCATGCGGCTGGGCCATGCCTGCCGCTCGCTCGAGTCGCTCCCTAGCTAATCGTCTCCTTGGCGATGCGGACGAACTCGTCGATGACGTGCCAGCGGGTGCCGCTCTTGAGGCAGAAGCTGATTTCGTAGCTGGAGTCTTGCCCCAGGTCAAAGGCGAGAAGGCCGCGCTTCTGCTCGGGCGTGGCTGTTGCGTCGAGCAGGTTCTTGGGGCAGATGCAGACGCCGTGGCCGCGCAGGGCCAACGCCAGCAGGGTCTCCATGTTGCGCGAGCTTGCGCGTGCGACGGGCTTGAAGCCGGCCCGGCCCACGAGCTCCAGGCCTATGTTTCCCGTGATGTCCTCCGGCGGGCTCATGATGAAGGGGCAGGCCGCAAGAGGGGAGAGGTCGCAGCGAGAGAGTGGGCCCTTGATGTCTGCCGGCTTGACGCCATGGGCACGTAGCAGGTCTTTATTGGCGAGAAGCACCGTCTGCTCGTGGTAGAAGGGGATGGTCTCGAAGCCCGGCATGGGCCTTCCCACTACGCCGATGGCAAGATCGGTCTTGCCTGCTGCCAGGGTGTCGAGGATGCCCTCGTTGCCGTCTTCGGCAAGCTCCACGCAGACGTTGGGGAAGGCCGCGCCAAAGCGCTCGATGATGTTTGGCAGCACCACGCGGCCGCGCGTGAAGGCCACGCCCACGCGCAGCGTGCCCCGCTGGTGCTCGTCATTGCCGCTGAGCGAGCGGCGCAGCTCGGCGAGCTCGCCATCGAGCTTCTCGGCGTAGGCCAGGAAGGTCTCGCCCTCGTGGGTGAGCCTCAGCGGCGTGCTGCGCTCGAGCAGGGTGCAGCCAAGCTCGCGCTCCACGCCGGCCACGTGGGCGGAGAGCGTCTGCTGCGTCACGTGGAGTCGCTCGGCCGCGCGGGTGAAGCTGCCCTCGGCGGCGATGGCGCGGAAATACTCCATGGTCTGGAAGTTCATGGCGGCCCTCCTTGGTGATAGCGATTTGTGCGCGTGCGGTCGCCCGCTGTTGTATCGGTGCTACGGTGTGGAACCCCGGCTGACTGACTGCCCCGTGACCCCGCGCTCCGTCCGCCCGATGGGCCGTTTCGTCTGAGCTTGCACGGGGTTGAGCTCGCGTATCTTGTTGTGCGCCGGTACGGAGACGAGAGCCCCAAATGCGGCGGCGCGCGCTGCGATGGAGCGGGCTTGTGCGCCACAAATTCTACTTGTGACAACAACCAGTAGCAACAGTTTGAATTCGTGAAGCGTCGGCGTGATAGTGGTCTTGTGACGCGGCCTATCCCACGCCTGCCGCTCACCGCAAGAATCTCCCGTCGCTCTATCCGTTCCGGCGGCGGGCCTTTGGGCAGCCATGGCTGCCCGTCTTCGTTTGGAGCGCAGGGGAGATTTCGCATGCTCGAGCTTGTCATTCTGGCCGTCTTTTGCGCCGAGCTCATCGTCTGCGTGGCGGCCGGCCTGCCCATTGCCGGGGCTCTCGTGGTGGGCCTCGTCCTGTTCTTGGGATACGGCCGCTACAAGGGCCACACGCCCCCCGAGCTCGCAAAGATGTGCGTGGACGGCATCTCGACCGCAAAGGGCGTGCTTGAGGCCTTCGTGCTCATCGGCATCCTCACGGCGCTGTGGCGTGCGAGCGGCACCATCTCCGAGGTCGTGGTGGTGGCCACGCCCCTCGTGAGGCCCGCCTTGGCGCCGCTTGCGGTCTTTGCCCTGTGCTGCCTCATGTCGTTTCTCACCGGCACCTCGTTCGGCACGGCCGCCACGATGGGCGTGGTCTGCATGACGATGGCGAGCTCCATGGGCGCCAACGCCCTGGCCTGCGGCGGCGCGGTGCTCGCGGGCGCCTACTTCGGCGACCGCTGCTCGCCCATGAGCTCGAGTGCCCTGCTCGTCCGCTCCATCACCTGCACCGACATGGCGGGCAACTTCCGCGCCATGATGCGCTCGGCCGCGGTGCCGCTTGCCCTCACGATCGTGATCTACGGCGTGGCTGGCCTCGTCTTTTGTCCGGCGGGAGGCGCGGGCGACAACGAGACGGTCTCCATGCTTGCCGCCTTCTTCAACCAAGGCCCGGTGGCGCTGCTGCCCACCGTCCCCGTCCTCGTGCTGCCGCTCTTCCGCGTGGGGATGAAGCGCTCCATGGCCGTGAGCATCGTCATCGCCGCGCTCGTCTGCGTCTTTGCCCGCGGCATGGCGCCGGCCGAGCTGCTGCAGACCGCCGTGTTTGGCTACGCGCCGCAAGACGCCCAGGTGGCCGCCCTCATGAGCGGCGGCGGGCTCGTTTCGATGGTGAACGTCGCCTTCATCGTCTGCCTGTCCTCGAGCTTTGCCGGCATCTTCTCGGCCACGGGCATGCTCGACGGCGTGCAGCGCCACATCGCGACGCTGGCCGAGCGCGTGACGACCTTCGGCGCAATTCTGGTGGTGGTGATTCCTGCGAGCATGGTGGCCTGCAACCAGACGCTCGGCACCATGCTTGCCTACCAGCTCTGCTCAGACCTCGAGCCCGATCGCCGCGCCATGGCGCTCGACCTCGAGGACTCGGTCATCGTCCTCTCGCCGCTCGTGCCGTGGTCCATCGCCTGCAGCGCCGTCATCTCCATGTGCGGCGCGCCTGACGCCTGCTGGCTCACGGCCGTCTACCTCTGGCTCATTCCCCTCTGGCACCTTATCCGCAGCCTCCATGAGCATCGCCACGCCGCAGCCGCGTCTACGCCAGCCGTTGAGGCGTCCAAGCCCGCCCACACTGCGTCTGTCGTTCACTAGGCCAATCTTTCAAACAAGGGACCACGCCGCAATCCCGGGGCAACTCCGTCTCCGACCACACCACAATCCCTGAGCAACTCCGTCTCTCAAGCGTGGGTGAGTCGCGAGGCGAGCGAACTCATCTTTGTGCTCGCCAAAAGAAGGCGTCCCCTTCTTCAACCGGTTAAGCAACCGGTGTCTGCTAGAATCGTTAACGTTGATGCACTAAATGCTTAACGAGGTGAGCGGGCGAATGAACAACCAGGATGACTTTCTCACCATGGGCGAAGCGGCCCGGCGCCTGGGACTCACCAAGGCGCGCATTTCGCAGCTGGCGTCCTCCGGCGCGCTCGATGCCTCGATGGTGGGCGGCCGCAAGATGGTCTCCGCTGGCTCCGTCGTCGTCTACGAGTCGTCGCGCCGCCACGCCGGCCGTCCTTCCCGCATGGAGACGGCGAGCCTCTACACGCTGATGTCGGCGGACTACGAGGTTGCCCGCGTGGCCTATGACCCCAGCTACGACTACCCTTTTGAGGTGCTTGAGGTGCTGGACGCCCAGCGCGCCCCGCTCGGCGTCGGCTTTGGTCCGGGCCGCGAGCGCAAGCGCTCCTTCAATTCCTGGTGGGAGAGGCGCTCGGTTCCCAACACGCGTCCCGGTCTTTCCTCCAAGCTCTCCCAGCTCGGCCTTTCGGCGAGCTACGAGCTTCCCGTCGTGAGCTACGGTCTCTCGCTTTCTGATTGCTATTGGCTGCGTCCCGAGGAGCACGCGGACCTGAGCTGGGACGAGCTCAACTACTTCGACAACGAGTTCGTGAACGTCCATGACGACCGCTCGGCCGCATCGGCCGATTCCTGGCTCGAGAACGTGGGCCTGGGCTCTCCCGACAACACCTCCGAGGGCGAGCTTCCCAAGCGCTGGGTCATCCGCGACGGGCGTCGCGTTCTGCTCAAGGGCTGCGGCCTCGACGATCAGCGCCCCTTCAACGAGGTGGTGGCGACCCTGCTCTTCTCGCGTCTGCTGCGGCCCGGCGAGTACGTGCCCTACGAGCTCGAGACGGTGGCCGGAAGCCCCTCCTGCTCCTGCGCGGACTTCCTCAACGGTCGCGAGGAGTTCATACCGGCCGCCTATGCGCGCCGGTGGGGGAGTGCCGTGCGGGCGCAGACCGCCTACGACCGCTTCTGCAAGGCCACGGGCGCCGTCTGCAAAGACGAGGAACTCGTGCGGACTTGGCTGGCCAAGATGGTCGTCTGCGACTCGCTGCTCGCCAACGACGACCGCCACTGGAGGAACTTCGGCTTCATCCGCAACGTCGACACGCTCGAGGTGCGCCCTGCCCCGCTCTTCGACACGGGCAACTGCCTGTGGCATTCCAAGAACACGCGTGACGTGGAGCGCGGCGACTTCGGCTTCACGGCGCGCCCCTTCGACGTGGACCCGCTGCGCCAGCTCGGTTATGTGGACCGCATCTCGTGGTTTGACGAGCGAGCACTCGAGGGATTCGTCGAGGGCGCCATCGAGATTCTTGCCGGCAGCGAGCATGCGAGCACGCCGGGGCGGCTCTCCTATATTGCCGAGGGCATCGAGCGGCGCATCGCCGAGGTCAAGGGCGCCCTGCGCGTGCTTTCCGCGCGGGCGTAGCTCTGGCCCGGCCGAGAACCCAGTCTCTCAGGCTACGCCGGCTCGTGCCTTCCGCGTAGACGTAGCAACTGGTTTGCCTGCCTGCGCGTGTCGTTCGCGCGGGCGTAGCGTCGGGAGTCAAGCCACACTCTCATGGAGCCGTGGCGCCCGCGGCGCACTTTTTGCGCGGGCGTAGCGTGGGGTGGATTGCCCGTGCCAAAGACCGTGGCGGTTGCGGGCGGGATTGAGCGCTATACTTCTGTTCTGTATGAACTATCGGGGGCGGCCTGCAGGGCGGGCGGCCCTTTTCGGCGGGCCGTGCCTGCCATACGAGAGGAGAGACGCATGGCCAACACCATCTCCGGTACCCTCCGGGTCTCCAACGACGTCATCGCCGACCTCGCCGGCTACGCCGCGCTCGAGTGCTACGGCGTCGTGGGCATGGCCTACACCGACGCCCAGGACAACATCGTCCGCCTGCTGTCGCTCGGCAGCCTTCGCAAGGGCATCGACGTTTCGTCCGCGGACGGCCACGTGAAGGTGGACCTGCACACGGTGCTCGAGCAGGGCGTCAACATGGCGAGCGTCTCGCGCAACCTCGAGAGCGCGGTGCGCTTCACGCTCAAGGAGGTCGCCCAGATCGAGGGCGCCGAGGTCACGGTCCACGTCGAGGACCTGCGCGCCAACAAGTAGCTTCCTTCGCGGCCCGGTAGACGCCGGGCCGCAGTACGTAGCCCGCACCCGGGCTTGAGCGCCGCTTGCCGGCCCAACGATTCGGAGAGTTTCTTCCATGATTGCCAATGTGATTCGCTCGTGCTTCCCCGTCGCCGCCCAGGCCGTGGCCGACAAGTCGGAGGACATCAACAAGCTCAACGTCTTCCCCGTGCCCGACGGTGACACCGGCACCAACATGTCGCTTACGCTCGGCACCGTCGTGCGCGAGGTCCAGGCGCTGCCCGCCGACTGCGACATGGCGGCCGTCGCCAAGGCCATCACCCACGGCTCGCTCATGGGCGCCCGCGGCAACTCCGGCGTCATCACCAGCCAGATCCTGCGCGGCATGGCCGAGGGCCTGGTTGGCGCGCACGAGCCCGTCACCACGGCAGACATCGCCAGCGCCTTCCGCAACTGCGTGAAGGTGGCCTTCAAGGCCGTCCGCAAGCCGGTGGAGGGCACCATCCTCACCGTCATCCGCGACCTCTCCACCCGCGCCGACCGCTGCGAGAAGGAGAAGATGGGCGTGCCCGAGACCCTCGAGGCCATCGTGGTGGAGGCCTACGAGAGCGTGGCCCGCACGCCCGACCTGCTGCCCGTCCTCAAGGAGAACGGCGTGGTGGACTCCGGCGCCTACGGATTTGCCACCTTCGTGGAGGCCTTCGTGAACGCCGCGCTGGGCAAGGCCGGCGCCGGCATCGACTTCAACACCTCCGTCACTTCCGCCGAGGGCGCCCACAGCGTGGCCGACGCCCGCGTGCAGATCGAGCTCAACGACGACTGGGAGGGCTCGGAGTACCGCTACTGCAACGAGTTCCTCTTCAAGGCCGAGGAGGGCTTTGACCCCGACGCCGCCCTCGGCCACCTCGCCACCCTTGGCGACTGCGAGCTCGTGGTGGGCTCCTTCCCGGACTTCAAGGTGCACGTGCACTCCAACGAGCCCAACCGCGTGCTCGAGTACATGCTCCAGTTCGGCCAGGTCTACGAGGTCTTCATCCACAACATGGACATGGAGGCCCACGACCGCACGGCCGGCATCGCCGCCGACCAGGCCGCTGCCGCCCCCGCCGAGCCCCGCAAGCCGCTGGCCTTCGTGGCCGTGGCCGCCGGTGACGGCGAGGCCGAGATCCTCAAGTCCCTCGGCGTCGACGTCGTGGTCTCGGGTGGCCAGACCATGAACCCCTCCACGGCCGACATCCTCGACGCCGCCGCCTGCGCCAACGCCGACCACGTCATCGTGCTGCCCAACAACGGCAACATCCGCATGGCCGCCGAGGCCGCCGCGAGCGCCTCGGAGGACTTCGAGATCATCGTCGTTCCCACCAAGAGCGTGCCGCAGGCCTTCGCCGCCATGTTCGCGGTCGACTCCGACCTCAGCGCCGCCGAGAACGCCGAGGCCATGACCGAGGCCTTCGGCGCCGTGCGTGACGGCGAGGTCACCCACGCCGTGCGCGACTCCCAGGCCGCCGACGGCACCCCCATCCACGACGGCGACGTCATGGGCATCCAGGGCTCCGACATCGTGGTCGTGGGCTCCGACGTCCAGCAGGTCACGCTCGACCTCATCGCCAAGATGCAGGACGAGGAGGAGGGCGATACCCTCACCATCTTGGCTGGCTCCGACATGGACGAGGAGAGCTTCGGCGCCCTCTGCGACGCCATCGAGGCCGCCCAGCCCGACCTCGAGGTCGACGCCCACCGTGGTGGCCAGCCGCTCTACCCGGTCATCTTCTCCATCGAGTAGGCGCGCCCTAGCATGGCCGCGGCCGCAGCAGACATGCCTGCGACGGCGGGCATCATCCCAAACATAGGCGAGGCGTCCGCGCGCCTCGCACGCTCGCGGGCGTGGGACGCTGACGTCTCACGCCTGCGTTTTGCTCGAGGCGCCCGCGCAGAGGCTCTCGGGCGGCTGGGCATGTCCACCGTGCGCGATGCGCTGCTCCACGTGCCGCATCGCTACCTGGACTTCACGCGCATCACCCAGATTGGCTTTGCCGACGTGGGAGGCGAGTGCACCGTGCTGGGCGTGGTGGACAAGGTTTCGCTCAAGCGTCCCCGTCCCAAGCTGTCCATCGTCGAGGTCATGCTGATCGACAACACGGGGGTGCTTCGCTGCTCCTTCTTCAAGCAGCCGTGGCTGGCCGAGCAGCTCAAGCGCGGCGACACGCTTGCCGTATCTGGCAAGGTGACCTTTGCCTACGGCTTTAAGCAGATGACGCCGCAGTTCCACGAGGTCGTGGCCCATGAGGGCGAGCAGGCGGGAGCCGCCGGCTTTGCGCGGCTCTTACCCGTCCACAGCGTGAGCGAGGGGCTTACGCCTGCCTGGATGCGTCGTATCGAGAGCGCTGCCGTGGCAGATTGGTCAGACGCCTGCGACTTCATGCCCGCCGCCCTCGTGGCAAAGAACCATCTCATGGGCGAGGGGCGCGCCGTACGTGAGGCGCAGTTCCCCACCAGCGCCGCCGCGGCCGAACGCGCCCGCAAGCGCCTGGCCTACGACGAGCTGCTGTGCCTGCAGGCGGCGCTTCTCGCGCGGCGGGAGATTGAGCTTGGCGGCGAGGCGGCCCACGCCCACGTCACGAGCGGCCCCCACATGGAGACCCTGCTTGCCGCCATGCCCTTTGAGCTCACGGCCGAGCAATGCATTGCTGCCGACGAGATTCTGGCCGACATGGCTCAGGCCCGCCCCATGAACCGCCTGCTCTTGGGCGACGTGGGCACGGGCAAGACGGCCGTGGCCGCCGTGGCGCTCGCCGCCGTGGCGGACTCCGGCTCCCAGGCCGCCGTGATGGCGCCCACCTCGGTACTCGCGCGCCAGTATGCCGAGAAGCTCGGGCCCTTGTTCGACGCGGCCAACATCAGCTGGGCGCTCGTGAGCGGCTCCACACCGGCCTCCGAGCGCGCCACAACCGCGGCCTCGCTGGCCGCGGGCGAGACCTGCGTGCTCTTTGGCACCACGGCCGTTTTGGGCAATGACCTCGAGTTTTATGACCTCTCGCTGGTGGTGGTGGACGAGCAGCACCGCTTTGGCGTGAACCAGCGTGCGCGCCTGCGCTCCAAGGGCTCGGTGCCAGACCAGCTCGCCATGACGGCCACGCCCATCCCACGCACTCTTGCGCTCTCGGTCTACGGCGACCTTGCCTGCTCGCGCATCCGCCAGCGCCCGCATGCTGGTGCGGGCATCACCACCAAGCTCATCACGCCCGAGAACGCCGACGTGGCCCACACCGCCATCGCCGAGGCGCTTGCGGCCGGGCACCAGGCCTACGTCATCTGCCCGCTCGTGGACGAGGCCGACGACGGCTCCGAGCTCGACGACGTTCCCGAAGCCGAGCTCGCCCGCACCGACGCCAAGCCGCATTCGGCCCAGGCCACCTACGAGCGCCTGCGCGACCGCGTCTTCCGCGGCTACAACGTGGGCCTGCTCACCGGCCGCATGGGCGCCGCCGAGAAGGACGAGGCCATGGCCGCCTTCAAGGAGGGCCGCACGCAGGTGCTCGTCTCCACCACCGTGGTGGAGGTGGGCGTGGACGTGCCCAACGCCACCGTGATGATGATCTGGGACGCCGACCGCTTTGGCCTGGCCACCCTGCACCAGCTGCGCGGCCGCGTCGGCCGAGGGACGGTTGCCGGTGAGGTCTACCTCGTGAGCGCCGCCCGCGGCACGAGCCCGGCCAAGCGCCGCCTTGCGGCCCTTACGCGCACGAGCGACGGCTTTGAGCTGGCCGAGGCCGACCTGCGCCTGCGCCACGAGGGCGAGGTCTTGGGCTACCGCCAGAGCGGCGGCGTGACGCTCAAGCTCGTAGACCTTGCGGCAGACGCAGACCTGGTGGAGGCGGCGCACGTTGACGCCCTCGCCCTCTATGCGGCCGACCCCTCGCTTGCGGACGCACGCAACCGCCCACTCGCCCGCGAGGTTCGCCGTCGCTTTGGTGCATACTTCGAAGGCGAACGTTCGCGGTAGGGAAGGCTTCAGGCGCTGACGCGGCGAGGCGGTGCCGATGCCGTGCGCGGTACGCAGGCCTGCTCGCTTGGCGTTGGCTGGTTGCGCGGCCGTGAGACTACGCCGCTCACGTTGCGGCGCCGATGCGGAGCGCGGAGGTGCTTACGCAGAGCGCGGAGGTGCTTGCGCAGAGGGCAGCGGTAAGCGAATGGCCACCGAGACCATGCGCTTCAAACGTAGACAGCTCCTCTGAGCTGCGCTGATATGAAGGCTCGGCCTCGGATAGCGGGGCCTTAACGAAAGTAGGGGAGACATGAGGATCGTAGGCGGGATCTGGAAGGGCCATCCCATCGAGGCACCCGAGGGGCGCGACGTCACCCGTCCCACCACGGACCGCGTGCGTGAGGCAATCTCCTCCATGATCCTCTCTGCCAAGGGACTCTCGCTCGATGGCCTGAGCGTCCTCGACGCCTTCGCGGGCTCGGGCGCCCTGGGTCTGGAGATGCTCTCCCGAGGGGCTGCCCACTGCACCTTCGTGGACCTCGACCAAAAGGCCTGCGCGCGCGTGCGCAGGAACGCCACCGCCCTCGGCGCGGCCCCGGCGAGCTTCACCGTGGTGCGCGGAGATACGGCCAAGCTCGCGG
>CAVHKV010000038.1:0-8774 GCA_963636635.1 uncultured Bacteroidales bacterium | reverse complement strand
AAGACGCCGTTTTTGGCTATGAGCTCCTCGTAGGTGCCGTCCTCGGCGATGACGCCGCCGTCGATGACCACGATGCGGTCGCAGTGGCGGATGGTGGAGAGGCGGTGCGCGATCACGAGCCTCGTGCACTTGAGCTCGTCGAGCGACTCGCTCACGATGCGCTGGGTGACGTTGTCGAGCGCGCTCGTGGCCTCGTCGAACATGAGGATCTTGGGCTTGCCGGCGATGGCGCGCGCAATCATGAGGCGCTGGCGCTGGCCGCCGGAGACGCCGCCGCCACCCTCGGAGATGATGGTCTGCATCCCCATCGGCATGGCACGGATGTCGTCGGCCACGCCCGCGAGCTCGGCGGCGTGCCAGGCGTCGTCCATGGGAAGGCCGGGCGCCGAGATGGTGATGTTGTCGTAGATGCTGCCCTGGAAGAGCTTGCCGTCCTGCAGCACCACGCCGATATTGCGCCTGAGGCTGCGCAGGTCGAGCAGCGAGAGGTCGCGCCCGTCGTAGTAGATGGCACCCTTCTGCGGCTTGTCAAAGCCGAGCAGCAGCCTCAGCATCGTGGACTTGCCGCAGCCGGTCTTGCCAACCACGGCCACGTAAGAGCCGGAGCGCACCTTGAGCGAGATGCCGTCGAGCACGTTGGGCAGGCCCTCGCCGTAGGCAAAGTGGACGTTGTCGAGCTCAAAGCCGCCCGAGACCGTGTTCACGATCTGCTTGCCGTCGGCGTTCTCGGGCACCGTCTCGAGCAGGGGCTTGGCGACGTCGTAGTGCGGACGGATGCGGGCCACCTGCAGCGCGGCCGTGGCAAGCGAGGTGAAGGCGGCGGACACCATGCCAAAGGCCGAGGTGAAGGCCATGTACTCGGCCACGCCCACGTTGCCGGCCACCGCAAAGAAGTAGATGAGCACGGTGGAGGCGAGCGAGATGGCAGTCTGCAGCGTGCCGGAGATCCTCACGAGGGCCGGTCCGTTGTAGGTGAGCTTGGCGAGCTCTGCGTAGTCGTTGGCCCACACGGCAAAGGCGCGCTTCTCGGCGCCGGCGAGCTTGATCTTCTGGATGCCGTTGATGATGCCGTACTCGCGGTCAGACACCTGGTTGCCAAGGTCGATGAGCCTGGTGGTCACGCGCTGCTGCACGAGCGTCACCACCACGGTGAGCACGGTGCTCGCCAGCACGGAGAGCAGCGCCGGCACCACGAGGCTCGGCGCCAGGGCCCAGATCTGGCCCACGTAGGCAAGCGAGAACACCGAGCTCAAGAAGGTGGTGAAGACGGTGCTCTGCAGGATGGAGCACACCGTGGTGACAGCCGTGATCTTTGAGGTGAGCTCGGCGGTGGTGACGGTCGAGAAGAACGAGGCCGGCAGCGACAGCACGCGCATCATGATGGCGGCCTGCAGAGGCACTCCCACCTTGGTGGAGATGCGGTTCATCGTGACCGAGCGCACGAGCGAGATGAGGATGGTGGAGAAGCTCACGCCGATGAGCAGGCTCACAACGGGAAATACCAGCGAGAGCGACCCGCTCGCGATGACGGGGCCGAAGATGAGCTGGTTCACCAGCGGCGAGACCAGGCCGATGAGCGTGGCCGCGGCCGTGGCTCCGATGACGGTGAGGTAGTCGTTGGGTTCGAGCGAGCGCAGCATGTAGGTGAGCAGGTCCACGACGTTCAGCCTACGCTGCGGCAGCGGCCGGTAGAAGCAGTAGCCCACGCGCTTGAGGGAGACGCTCCCCTGCCCCACGCCCACACTCTGGCCGGTCTGCGGGTCGCGGTAGGAGTAGCCCCCGCGCGGGCGCGGCAGCAGCGCCAGCGGCACGCCGTCCTCGGTAAATCCGAGCATGGCGCCGGCGGCGTCTGCCTGCCAGCCCTCGGGCAGACTCACGGAGCGCGCCATGACGCCGGTGCCGCGCAGGCGCTTCTCGATGAGCTCCTCGATCTCCGGCGCGGAGTCGGAAGCCACGTCACGGCCGAGCTCGGAGGTCTTCCCCTCCTCCTCGGCGGAGACGCCGTAGTAGCGAAGGATGGCCGTGATGGCGGAGTTTGCCTGGGCCGCGGCGTCCTTGGCCGAGACGGCCTCGCGGCCGGTCACGGCGTCGCGCAGGGCGGCGAGCGACTCGGCGATCATGCGGTCGTCGGCGCCGCGCCTCTCCTCAATCTGGCTCTCGAACCAACCCATAACAACCTACTCCCGGCTGACGAGGCTGGCGTAGACCCCGTCGGCTTCGTACAAATCTTGATGCGTTCCGCGCTCCACGACCTCGCCCTTCTCAAAGACGATGATCTCGTCGGCGTCGCGGACGGTGGACAGGCGGTGCGCGATGAGGATGAGCGTGATGCCGCGCTTGCGCACCGCGTTCATGACCTTGGCCTCGGTCTGGGCGTCAAGCGCGCTCGTGGCCTCGTCCATCACGAGGACCGTGGGGTCCATCGCGAGGGCGCGGGCTATCTCGAGGCGCTGGCGCTGGCCGCCGGAGAGGTCGCGGCCGCCCTCGGTGAGGACGTGCTTGTAGCCGTCGGGCTTGCTCATCACCACGTCATGCACGCAGGCGTCGCGCGCGGCCAGGATGATCTCGTAGTCCTCGATGGAGCTGTCCCACAGGCGGATGTTGTTGGCGATGGTGTCGTGGAACAGGACGATGTCCTGGTCGATGACGGCAATCGACCCGGTGCGCACCGAGCGCGACACCTCGGAAAGCGGGCGGCCGTCCATGAGGACCTCGCCCTCCCAGGGCATGTACAGGCCGCTCACGAGCTTGGCGATGGTGGACTTGCCGCAGCCCGAGGCACCCACGAGCGCCACGCAGCCGCCGGGGCGCACGTGCAGGGAGAAGTCCTTCACCACGGGGTCGGCCAGGCGCGAGTAGCCAAAGCTCACGTGGCGCAGCTCCACGTCGCCGCGCAGCTTCTCGAGGCCCGGCTCGGCCGAGAGCTTGGAGAGCAGCGCGTCCACGAGGTCGTCGGCGGCCGCGGCGGACGAGGCGCCGCCAATGCCGGCAGCCGCGCCATCGGTAGCCTCGCCATCGGCAGCAACGTCCGAGTCATCGGAGCCAGCGGGGCCCGAAGCCGTGACGGAGCCAGCAACGCCGGCGCCCTTCTCGCCCAGCGCGGCGTCGCCAGCAGCACCAGACGCACCAGCAGCGCCCGTCTCCCCCTCGTCCGCAAGCTCCACGCCGTCGGGCAGGGCCAGCGGGTCGTAGGGGTAGTCCATGACGTCCTTGATGCGCTCCATGTCGGTGCGCAGCTCCTGGAAGGTCTGCATCACGCCGATGAGGCTCTGGGCCGGGGCGCTGAACTGCGAGATGAGCGACTGCATGGAGAGCAACGCGCCCGAGGTGAACCGCCCCTCGATGATGAGCCACACGCCGATGCCGAGCACCGTGGCGTCGCAGGCCGTGCTCACCAGCGACGGCAGGACGCTGAGCGTCCTCGTCTCGCGCTCCATCTTGTTGCCCTGCATGTTGACGCTCGCCTGGAAGCCCGACCAGCGGCGGAAGAAGCCCGGCTCCACGCCCTGGGCCTTGAGGGTGTCGATCATGGAGATGCCGGCCATGGTGGCGCTGGAGAGGTTGGCGCTGTCCCTCATGGAGACGCGCGTGGCGTTGACGCGCTTGGCCGAGATGGCACGGGCGCAGACGAGCTGGATGAGCACGCTGGCGATGCCCACCGAGGCCAGAAGCGGCGAGTAGGCAACCATGAGCACGAGGTAGACCACGAGCATCACGAGGTTCACGAGCAGCGGGGCGAGCTGGCCCACGAGCGTCTGGGCGATGGTGGCGTTGGTGCCCATGCGCTGCATGATGTCGCCGCTCATGCGCTGCGAGAAGAAGTCCATCGGCATATGGAGGATCTTCCACAAAAAGCTCGCGTTGGAGGTGGCCGACATCTTGCCCTGGACGCGCAGCAGGTAGACGGCGTTGAGGGCGCTGAGAACCACCTGCACCACGCCGAACGCGATGAGCAGCGCCATGAAGGGGCCGAACCACTCCGGGTTCTGCTTGGTGAGCAGGCGGTCCAAAAAGACCTGCGACATGAGCGGGCTCACGGTGCCCATGAAGGCCGTGATGGCACTCGTGATGGCAACGAAGAGCATGGCCGCACTGGCGCCGCGCAGGCGCTCGAGGGCAAAGCCGCGGATGGAGGCGGGCCTGCCGCCCGGCTCGAAGGCCTCGGTGGGCTCGAACTGCAGCGCCACGCCGGTGAAGGTGCGGTCGAACTCCTCGAGCGGCATCTTGAGCTCGCCGCGCGCGGGGTCGTTTACCAGGACCTTGTCGCCCTTGAAGCCGCGCACGACGATGAAGTGCGAGAAGCCCATGTGGCAGATGCAGGGGAAATGTCCCTTGGTGTTGAGCTCGTCGGGCTCGTAGCGAAAGCCGCGCGCGTCAAAGCCGTAGCTGCGGGCGGCCTTGACCACGTTGAGGGCGCTCGAGCCGTCGCGCGAGACGCCGCAGTCGGAGCGGACCTTCTCGAGCGGAATCCACTTGCCCCAGTAGGCGCAGATCATGGCGAGGCAGGCGGCGCCGCACTCCAGCGCCTCCATCTGCATGATCTGGGGGACCTTGCCCGCCGCCTTGCCCGCGGGGTTGGGAGAGATGCGATGGGCCATGCGCTATGCCCAGCCGAAGAGCAGCGCCATCGGCGAGACGCCGTCGATGGAGCCGAAGGCGCACCAGATGCCCACGCCGGCCAGGAAGGCCACGATGGCGGCCAGGATGAGCCACACGCTCGAGCGCGAGACGTTGATGTAGTCATCCAGGTGGTCGGGGTTGGTGATGTTGTCCAGCGACTTTTTGCGGAAGATGTCGGCCATCGAGGACTCTATTCGATGTTGAGAGCCTCGTTGAGACCCGTGATCTCAAAGACCTCTCGCACGCTGTCCTGCGGGTTGCAGATGACGAGCGAGCCACCCTTGCTGGTGAGGCTCTTGTGGGCCGAGAGCAGCACGCGAAGGCCGGCCGAGGAGATGTACTCGAGGTCGGCCAGGTCAATCCTCACGTCGTTGGCGGACTCGACGACGGGCACGAGCGCGTCCTCGAGCTGGCCGGCGGTTGCGGTGTTGAGATGCCCCACGACGCTGACGGTGGCCTTGCCGTCCTGGTTGGTGACGTTGATATCCATGGGTCCCCCTATCGATGCGCCGCACGGGCGCGCAGTATGTGGCAAAGTGCCCGGAAAGGCACGCTGGCTCCTGATTATACGGCTAGCCCCGAGCCCCACCGCGCGAAACGAGAAAGCCCACAGCGAGGCCGAGAACGGCGGGGAGAATCCAGTCGAGGCCGAGGCTCGCCAGGGGCAGGACGTCGAAGGGCAGCCAGAGGGACGGGGCGACGGCGTCGCGCAGGGCGTCGCCCACGCTCACGAGGGCGGTGGCGCCGATGGCCCAGGGCCACGTCTGCGGGTGGGCGTCGCAAAACTTGTGGGAGACGCCCATGAGCACGAGCATGATGGCCATGGGATAGAGGGCGCCCAGCAGCGGAACCGAGAACAGCAGGATGGCGTCGAGCCCCACGTTGGAGAGCACGCAGGAGAAGGCCGCGAAGGCCAGGGCCCAGTAGCGGTAGGGCACGCCGGCGAAGGGGCCGTGTGCGTCTGCGGCGTCAGCGCCGTAGGTCTCGCAGAAGTAGGTGCCGCAGCAGGTCACGAGGCTGATGCAGACGTTGAGGCAGGCAAGCAGGAAGATGAGGGCCACCACCACGGTGCCGGCCGTGCCGAAGTGCAGCGTGGCCGAGGTGGTGAGCACGGCGGCGCCGTTGGTGGCCTCGGGGATGACGGCGCCCAGGCTCGCGCCCACCCACGCCATGCCGCAGTAGATGAGCGCCATGAGGGCGCCGGCCACCACGCCGGCGTGGCGGATTTCGCGCACGAGGCCGCGGTCGTCGGTGACGCCCAGCTCGCGGATGTTCTCCGAGATGACGAGGCCAAAGCTGAGCGCGGCCAGCACGTCCATGGACTGGTAGCCGTTGAGCGCGCCGGTCACGAGGGCGTTGGCCTGGTAGGCCTCCTGCGGACCCACCACGGCACCGCTCGGAGCCACCACGGCAGCACCCACCACGGCCACGATGAGCGCGATGAGGGCAGGTCCGGTAATGCGGCCGAGCAGCCCCGTGATCTTGCCGGGGTGCATGGCAAGGCCGTAGGCCACCGCAAAGAAGGCCACCGAGAAGACGAGGCGCACCACGCCCACAGGCGTCCCCTCGGGAAGGAGCGGCACCAGCATCTCGAAGGCGGTGGAGCTGGTGCGCGGGATGGCCAGGCACGGGCCGATTGCGAGGTAGACCGCCGCGACGAAGATGCGCGAGAAGCGCGGGTGCACGCGCGCCGCAAGCTCGCGGGCGGTGCCGGCCAGGCCCACCGCCACGATGCCCACGATCGGCAGGCCGATGGCCGTGATGAGAAATCCCGCCATGGCGGCCGGCGTGGAGGTGCCGGCCTGCAGGCCCAGAAGCGGCGGCAGGATGAGGTTGCCCGCACCGAAGAACATCGAGAACAGCGCCACGCCCACCGTAAGCGACTGCCCACGGGTGAGGCCCGCCGCGTCCTTGCCGGTTTCGCCCATGCAAGCTCCAATCAAGAAGACAGATAAGGTTTCACATCATACGCGAGGTCGCAATGTCAGCTCCGTAAGCCGCCGGAGCGCTGTGCCCGAAAAGCAAACATTCCGCAGCAGCCTATGGAATGAGGCCCTCTGGTGCATGCGGGCGAGGACGCTTGCGTTCGGGCGCAGCGCGCAGACGGCCGCGCAGGTAGAAAAAAGGGCTGGAAGCGGCGCCTCCAGCCCTCGAACTCGTGCGTGTTGCCGCGCAATCCTAGCCGCGGACCTTGGCCACGACCTCCATGGCGCCCTTGCAGGCCTCGGTGACGGCGGTGAAGTCACCGTCGGCGAAGAGGGCGGGCTTGACCATCCAGGTGCCGCCGCAGGCGATGATGGACTTGGAGGAGAGGTACTCCTCGACGTTGCCGGTGCTCACGCCGCCGGTGGGCATGAAGCGGTGGCCGACGAACGGGGCGCAGAGGGCGTTGATGGTGTTGAGCCCGCCGTACTGCGCGGCCGGGAAGAACTTGGTGACCTCGAGGCCGAGCTTGCGGGCGGCGGTGACCTCGGAGGGGGTCACGGTGCCGGGCAGCACGGGCACGTTGAGCTCGATGCAGCGCTTGACCACGTCGGCGTCGAAGCCCGGGCTCACGATGAACGCGGCGCCCGCGGCCACGGCCTGGTCAACCTGCTCCACGGACAGCACGGTGCCGGCGCCCACGCAGATCTCGGGGACCTCGTCGTGCATGGCCTTGATGCACTCGGCGGCGCAGGCGGTGCGGAAGGTGACCTCGGCGGAGGGCATGCCGCCGGCCACGAGCGCGCGGGCCATGGGGACGGCGTCCTCGACCTTATCGAGCACGACGACCGGGACGATGGCCAGCTCATGAAGCTTCTCGTAGAAATCCTCGTACATGGGTGAATCCTTTCTCATAAGACAGTGGGACAGTCCCTTTGTCATAGTTAGCGGTCGATAGTTAGCGGGCGACGCGGGTGGCGCCGCCGGAGGAGGCGACCGAGCGGATCTCGGCCTCGGTCACGAGGTTCGAGTCGCCGCGGACGGAGAGCTTCAGGACGCTCGCCGCGATGGCGTAGTCGATGGTCTCCTGGGCCTCGAAGCCGTTGAGCATGGCGTGGAGAAGCCCCGCGTTGAAGGCGTCGCCGGCGGCCACGCCCTCGAGCACGTGGACGTCGTGGACAGGGCTGAACCAGTGGGCGTCGCCCTCGGCCTGGTAGAGCATGCCCATCCACTGCGAGCGCTCGGTGGAGGCGACGTTGCGGACGACGGAGGCGACGGTCTTGCAGCCGTACTCGGCGCAGATCTGGCGCGCCATCTCCACGTAGGAGTCGCGCTCCTCGATGCCGTGGGCGAGCGAGCCCGAGACGCAGGTCATGCCGAGGGCCGAGGGGGCGTCCTCGTCATTGGCGATGCACACGTCGACGAGCGGCATGAGCTCCTTGAGCACGGACTGGGCCTTCTCGGGGGTCCAGAGCTTGCCGCGGTAGTTGAGGTCGCAGACGGTCTCGATGCCCTTGGCGCGCGCGGCGGTGAGGGCGGCCTTGCAGGCCAGCGCCATCTCATCGGAGACGGCCGGGGTCACGCCACTGAAGTAGAAGACGCCGACGCCCTCGAGAATGGCGTCCCAGTCGAGGTCGGCGTTGGAGGCGAGGCTCATCGCGGAGTACTTGCGGTCGTAGACGCAGCCATTGCCGCGCTGAGAAGCGCCGAGCTCAAAGAAGTAGGAGCCCAGGCGGTCGCCCTTGCGGACCACGCGCGAGACGTCGACGCCGTAGGCGGTGAGGGTGCGCAGGGCGCAGTCGCCGATGCGGTTGGCGGGGACGACGGACACGAACGCCGCGCGGTCGCCCTGGTACGCGAGCGAGAAGGCCGTGTTCGCCTCGGCGCCGCCGTAGCGCACGTCGAACTCGGTCGCCTGCTCGAGGCGCAGGTGGTCTTTGGGCGAGAGGCGCATCATGATCTCGCCGAAGGTGAGCACGAGGGAGTTCTTGTCCATTCGGTCCTCCTTGGAGCCGTCTATCTACCTTTACGGAATCGATTTACGAAATCGATTACATTGCGTTGGCGATATTGTATACTCGAAAAAACGAGAAACGCAATGAGATTCTTGTAAGCGGAAGAAAAATCTGAGGTAAGGGGGGCGCGGCGCATGGCCCGTGTGCGGATCAAGGACATAGCCGAGCAGGCCGGGGTGAGCGCCGCCACGGTCTCGCGCTACCTCAACAACACGC
>CAVHKV010000037.1:0-5678 GCA_963636635.1 uncultured Bacteroidales bacterium | reverse complement strand
CCTACGTGAACGCCGTCAACCGCATGATCCAGACGAGCCGTTCCAAAGAGGGGAAATAGCAAGGCCCGGCGGTGGGTTGGGTGGGCAATAAAGCCCAGCTCCGTGGCTGTATGCGGGGTGGCGGCTTGCCTTCCGCCGACCCGCGCGGTGCGACGAGCTGCCTTCGCCCCGCGCACAACAGAGGCAACGCGGCCGCGCCGCGCCGCCGCGAGCAAGAAAACGCACGTCGGACCAAGTCCGCAGAAAGGATAGCGATGACCAGACCCATGACCATGGCCGAGAAGATCCTGGCCGCCCACGCCGGGCTTACCGAGGTCGTTCCCGGCCAGCTCGTCGAGTGCGACCTCGACCTCGTGCTTGCCAACGACATCACCGCGCCCATCGCCATCAAGACGGTGAGAGAGATTGGCGCCGGCGTCTTTGACCGCGACCGCATCTGCCTGGTGCCCGACCACTACAGCCCCAACAAGGACATCAAGAGCGCCGAGCAGACCAAGGTCACGCGCGACTTTGCCCACGAGCACCACATCACCAACTACTTCGAGCAGGGCTGCATGGGCATCGAGCACGCGCTTTTGCCCGAGCAGGGCATCGTGGTGCCCGGCGACCTCATGATCGGCGCCGACTCCCACACCTGCACCTACGGCGGCATCGGCGCCTTCTCCACGGGCGTGGGCTCCACCGACGCCGGCGTGGGCATGGCCACGGGCCGCGCCTGGTTCAAGGTGCCCGAGACCATCCGCTTCGTCATCGACGGCGAGCTGCCGGCCGGCGCCACCGCCAAGGACGTCATCCTGCACATCATCGGCAAGATCGGCGTGGACGGCGCGCTGTACTGCGCCATGGAGTTTGCCGGTTCCACCATCGAGAACCTCTCCGTGGAGGGCCGCCTCACCATCGCCAACATGGCCATCGAGGCAGGCGGCAAGGCGGGCCTGTTCGAGGTGGACGAGAAGTGCCGCGCCTGGGTTGCCGAGCGCGCCAAGCGCGAGCCGCGCGAGTTCCACCCCGATGCCGACGCCGCCTACAAGCAAGTCATCCACATCGACGCCGCCCAGATTGTGCCCTGCGTCTCCTGGCCGCACCTGCCCAGCAACACCCACCCGGTCACCGAGAGTCGTCACATAGCCATTGACCAGGCGGTTATTGGCTCGTGCACCAACGGCCGCATCGAGGACATGCGCGCCGCCGCCGAGGTTTTGCGCGGCCGCACCGTGGCCGAGAACGTGCGCTGCATCGTCATCCCGGCCACGCAGAAGGTCTGGCTGCAGTGCGTGCACGAGGGCCTCATGGACGTCTTCGTGAACGCCCACTGCGTGGTCTCCACGCCCACCTGCGGGCCCTGCCTGGGCGGCTACATGGGCATCCTGGCTGCCGGCGAGCGCTGCGTGAGCTCCACCAACCGCAACTTCGTGGGCCGCATGGGCGACCCCACGAGCGAGGTCTACCTGGCAAGCCCCGCCGTCTGCGCCGCCAGCGCCGTGGCCGGCCACATCGCCCTCCCCAGCGACCTGGACTAGGACGAGCATAAAACACCAGCTAGCGCCCCGGATGGTTTCAAGCATCCGGGGCGCTTTCTGTATGGCCTGCGAATCCCGGCGGGGAAGGACCCTGTCTCGCAAACGCCCTCGCTCACCTGCGCCAGAGGGTCTCAAATCATAGGCTGCTGCGGAATGTTTGCGAGACAGGGCCCTTCCCCTTGGGCTATCAGCTGCAGAGACGGCGGGAGAGCCGGGGCTTGATGCCCTACACGCTTTCGATGAAGCGTTGGGCCATGAGCTGGGCGGCTCCGATGGGGACGCCGTGGGAGGGGTGCTTGGCCACGACGGCGCAGGGCTCCGTGCCGGGGAAGGGGTCGAGCGCGGCCACGGCCTCGTTGATCTGCGGCAGGTGGCCGATGAGGTAGCTCGCGAGCTCGCCGCCGAGGCAGACGTTCACGCCCAGCATGGTGTGGATGGTCTGGATGCCGCGGGCGAGGTGGCCCACGTAGCCATCCAGCACCGCAAGGGCCTTCTCGTCACCGCCCTCCACGCTGGCGAAGAACTCCTCGAGCGTGGTGCCCTGCTCCTCGGACAAGACGTTGCTGGAGCAGTAGGCCTCAAGGCAGCCGGCCCGCCCGCAGGCGCAGCGCTTGCCGCCCGGCTCGATGCAGATGTGGCCAAACTCGCCGCAGGTGCCAAGCGGGCCCTCGAAGGGCTTGCCCTCCACGATGATGGCGCCGCCCACGCCGCGCTCGAGCGAGAGGTAGGCGAGGCTCTCGCCCAGGGTGTTGGGGAAGACCTGGCTAAAGGCGCCGCAGTTGGCGTCGTTGAAGACGGCGGCGGGGCAGGGGAGGCTTCCCGTGAGGTCGGCGGCCGTGAGCCCGCCCTTCTCGAGGCGCAGCACCGAGGTATTGAGCAGCCGGCCCGTGCCGGGCTCGATGGCCGAGGGTACGGCCACGCCTACGCCCACGGCGCGGACGCCGCGGCCGGCCAGCTCGTCTGACATGGCGGCCGTGAGCTCCTGGATGCTCGCGGCCAGGCTCTCCTTGGTGCGCTCGGCGGCGAGGGGCTGCTTGAGGTAGAGGCCCTCGATGCGCTCGCCGTAGAGGTCGCAGGCCACGCAGCGAGCACTGTGGCCGGTGAGCGAGATGCCGATGGCGGCCACCTTTTGGGTGCTCACACGGAAGGTCTGCGCGCGGCGGCCGCCCGTTGAGCCGCGCTCCTCGCCGGCCTCGATGAGGCCTGCCGCCTCCAGCGCGGTGAAGGCCTGGTAGACCGTGGGCAGGCTGAGCTCGCACTCGTGGGCGACCTCCTGCTTGGTCATGGGCACGCCCGAGGCGTAGAGGCAGCGGAACACGGCCGAGGTGGCGGGGGTGGACTTTGCCTTGGGGGCGTCTTGCGCGTCCTGTGCGGCCATGGCGAACCTCTTCCGTTCGAATCTGTTGCGGGTGCCGCCCGATGTTGCCGGGCGGCGGGGTGGAGCTTGGGCGCCGCGCGGGTGCCGGGCTTTGTCGAGCGGCTCCGCTCGTCGCTTGCGAACGTCTTGGCCCTTGCCTCCCGAGCACTGCAAGCAACGCCCGCTGAGCACGCGGCTGTTCATTCGCCCCGCACTACCGCTCGCGGGCGAAAAGATACCGCTCGCGGCTCCTCTGATTTCTGAAACGATTTTAGCAAATTCATTTATAAAATGGCTTTATAAAACGGCTTTACGGAAGTCTGCCGCTAAGGAGGGCGCATGTACTTCATAGGCATTGACCTGGGAACATCTGCGTGCAAGTTCCTTCTCATGGACGAGAAGGGCACCATCCACAACATCGTGAGCGAGAGCTATGACGTCGAGTACCCCCAGCCCGGCTGGAGCCAGCAAGACCCGGCGGACTGGTGGGAGGCCGTGCGCCGCGGCATCCCCGCGCTGCTCGAGGGCCACGACGCCTCGCAGGTGGTGGGCATCGGCTGCGGCGGCCAGATGCACGGCCTGGTGGCCCTGGACGCCACCGACGCCGTCATTCGCCCGGCCATCCTGTGGAACGACGGCCGCACCGCCGAGCAGGTGCGCTACCTCAACGAGGAGGTGGGCACCGACAAGCTCCTTGAGTGGACGGGAAACATCGCCTACGCCGGCTTCACCGCGCCCAAGATCTTGTGGATGCGCGATGCCGAGCCCGAGAACTACGCCGACATCGCCCATGTGATGCTGCCCAAGGACTACGTGAACCACCTGCTCACCGGCGCCTACGCCACCGACGTCTCCGACGCCTCGGGCACCCTGCTGCTCGACGTGGAGACGCGCGGCTGGTCCGAGCCCATGCTCGAGCTCTGCGGCCTCACGGCAGACGAGCTGCCCGAGATCTACGAGAGCTACGAGGCCATCGGGGCCCTGCTGCCCGAGGTGGCAGAGGAGCTCGGCCTGCCGCAGGACGTCGTGGTCTGCGCCGGCGCCGGCGACAACGAGGCCGCGGCCGTGGGCACGGGCTGCGTGGGCGCCGGCTCCATGAACGTGAGCCTGGGCACCTCGGGCACCGTCTTCATCCCCACCGCGGGCTTTGCGGCCGGCGTGGGCAACCGCATCCACTCCTTCTGCCACGCCGACGGCACCTGGCACCTCATGGGCTGCATCCTCTCCGCTGCCAGCTGCAACGCCTGGTGGGTGGAAGACGTGCTCGCAACCGGCGACTTTGCGGGCGAGCAGGCCGGCATCGAGGCCGACGACGCCGCCCTCGACCTGCCGTTCTTTTTGCCCTACCTCATGGGCGAGCGCACGCCCCACAACGACACCCTGGCCCGCGGCGCCTTCGTGGGCATGAGCATGACCACCACCCGCCAGGACATGACCCGCGCGGTGCTGGAGGGCGTCGCCTTTGCCATCCGCGACTCGGTGGAGATCGCCCGCTCGCTGGGCGTGGAGCTTGGCGCCTCCACGGTCTGCGGCGGCGGCGCCAAGAGCCGCCTGTGGCTGCGCATGCTCGCTGACGTCCTGAACATGGAGCTGGAGCTGCCGGCCACCGAGCAGGGCCCCGGCTTTGGCGGCGCCATCCTGGCCAGCGTGGCCGCCGGCGTGTACCCGAGCGTGGAGGCGGCCTGCGAACAGATCGTCTCCGTGCGCGACAAGGTGAGCCCCAACCCCGAGGCCGCGGCCGCCTACGAGGCCCGCTACCAGCTCTGGCGCGAGCTCTACCCGTCCCTCAAGCCCTCCTTTGCAAAGATGGGAGCCTAGCCATGACCGAGATTCTTCCTGTGAGCGACCCGGCGTTTGCCGAGTACGGCGCCGTGTGGTCAGACGTGAGCTCTGCGCTCACCGAGGCCATCACGCGCACGCTCGAGGCCGAGACGCCGCTGCCCGAGGCCACCGACTACGTGCCGAGCGACCCCGCCCTGCAGCAGCTGGACGCCGCGCGCACCCTGGCGCCCACCCTCTTTGGCGGCCTGCCGGTGGAGTTTGGCTGGTGCAACGGCCACAACCTGCGCCTCAACTGCCTCGAGTACCACCGCTCCAGCGAGTTCAACCTGGGCGTCTGTGACTTCGTGCTGCTGCTTGCCAAGCAGGGCGACATCGTGGACGGCAAGCTGGACACCGCCACCGTCAAGGCCTTCCGCGTGCCCGCGGGCACGCTCGTCGAGGTCTACGCCACCACGCTGCACTACGCCCCCTGCCAGGTGAGCGACGAGGGCTTCAAGGTGCTCGTGGCGCTGCCCGAGGGCACCAACCTCAACGCCCCCAAGACCACCTGCGCCGGCGGGGACCGCGCGCAGCTGTGGGCCCAGAACAAGTGGCTGCTCGCTCACCCGCAGAGCGCCGAGGCGGCCGCCGGCGCCTACGTGGGGCTCGTGGGCGAGAACACCACCCTGCAAAACCAGGCCTAGAGGCCTTACGGCACAAGACCCAAGAAACGTACGAGGAGAGGAACAGCATGGCATTCGAATCGAGCAACATCCCGCAGGTAAAGCTTGGCATCATCGCCGTTTCGCGCGACTGCTTCCCGATCAAGCTCGCGGTGAGCCGCCGCGAGGCCATCGTGGCGGCCTGCGCCGAGACGGGCCTGGACGTCGTGGAGGTCAAGCAGGCCGTTGAGTCCGAGGCCGACATGGCAACCGCCCTCGCCGAGGCCGAGGCCGCCGGCGTGAACGCCCTCACCGTGTTCCTGGGCAACTTTGGCCCCGAGACGCCCGAGACCCTCATCGCCCAGCGCTTCGACGGCC